>CAYNGS010000339.1:0-4280 GCA_964396625.1 uncultured Flavipsychrobacter sp. | reverse complement strand
TGATTTACAGCATAATAGGCAGCTAGGTTCTGTACCCGCCGGCTCCACTGAAATGCATAAAGGCTTGTGAATCAAATGATTACAAGCCTTTTTCTTTGGTATAATTTTCTCCCGAACCTACCATGGTGGAAATCAATTGGCAATGATAAAAGGTGAGCCTTGCTTGCAATCTCTAATGTTGCTTGATTTTTTTCCAACGTGGTACATAGGTCTGTACCACCTATCGATGCACCGCTGAGAAAGTAGCGTTCTTAAATTCCCGCTTCTGCTGGCATGGTAATTGTACTCTAATTACTTTCCTGAATTAGTTTATCTTGTTTTTTTGTCACTTTAAAAAAATGTGGCAAAATATTCAAACAGCCAATTCATTTCAGGGCAATTCATTCCAATACAGAATTATGAAATATGTGATTATAGCCGTCATGGCTATCGGTATGAGTAATGCGCCTTTGTTTGCGCAGGAAAAGTTGCAAACCAAACAAGAAGAACGGACACAGAAACGAGCAGACAGCAAGCAGCATAAGCTGAATGACGACAATTTCAAAATGGCTAAAAAGCAATCTAAACTCGATAAGAAGGGCCGGAAAGAGCATAAAAAGCAACGTCGGATAAATGCACAGCAACGATCCATAAATAAGACAAATGATAGCATATAAGAACATTATCAAAATAACTTCTACATCATTTCTGTGGAAGTTATTTATAATTACATTACGAGCTAATAATATGTTCCTTTTGTTGTTCCAAAAATGACATCATTCAAACTCTCCGGGAGCAATGCACTCCTTCCAATACTCTACTATCTTCTTAATCGTATTTTCTATGTCCTGCATAGTATTAGGTTTGACGAAAAACCCTTGTACAGACATCGCATAGGCATCTATGACTGCTTTTTTGGAGGCACTGGTGGTAAAAAATAAATATGGGATACACTTCGTATGCAATCGTTCATTCGTAAATATTTTTTCCCTTAACTCAAATCCGTTGATCTTTGGCATGTTAATATCGGAAAGAATCAGGAATGGTTGTTCATCTGTACTATTAATAAACTCAAGGGCTTTATTTCCATCCATAAAAAACGATACGGTATTACCGTAACCCAATTTTTTGAATATCCCCGCCAGGATTTCCTGGTCGTCTGAATCGTCCTCAATTATTATAATAGGCCCATTTTTATTCATAACAACAAAGATACCTTAGAATATTGCTATAGTAGTAGATTTTTCGCTAAAAGGCTTTAAGGGTGGGATTATTGTGTGGCACGCAGCCTGATGCGGGTTAATATAAATGCTAGTATAAATGTAAAGATCACATAACCGACAAATATAAAATACCCCGGCTGCAGAGATGTAAAATTTGCGGGAATAGTATTCAGATAACGATTATGGAATTCTATTTCAGTAAGCTCACTTTTTAAAATGCCGTTCAGGCCAATGTAGGTCATCAAGGTGCCTACTACCATTACGTCGGCCATATCCCATTTAGCCGAATCAAAAGCCAGATAGAGAACAGCCTTATTTTCAGCCACTGCCTTATTGCCCAGTATATGAATACCCTTTGCGATAATCCTCACGATGGGCAGGATAATAATGAACAGCAGCATCAATACGCCCACCATTACCGCGTCCGGCTTGGGTTGCTTCACCAGTGTCTGTATTATCTCCACAATGCTTTTACTTTGGAAGAACAGGTCCTGGTTATTGAACGAAAGGTTTTGGCCCATAATGGCAATATTGAACGATTGGAGCTGCGCATCCACCTCTATTACAGACGATGTTATGCCCACGGCCAGCAATATCAGGGCAAACAATAACGACATGAAGAAAAGTGTACCATGCAGGTATGTCATATTCCGCATCATCAGCCATAACAAAAGTGCGGCTAAAACACAGCCGAGCATCGCGTACAGATAATTATAGCTAACCTCCGTGATCGATGCCAGCCGGGAGCTGATCTTCTGGTTGAACTGGTCGGAGTCTGCAACGTTATACTTATGATACATATAAGTAGCCAGCATAGTGGAAATCGCTTCAGTGCTGTCATAGGTTTGCGCGGCCAGCTCGTTTACCTTACTGGTCACGATATTCTTGATGCGCTTAGTGCTGGCGGGGCTGCACACTTTATCTACTATCGTCCTGGCAAATGAGGGTACCTGCGCGTATATCTGGTCTTCATCCACAAATTTATTTACAGCCAGCTTCTTAATTTTGCCTATCAGGCTTTTCTGAGGTTTATTGACATCTGCAAGCGTCTTATTGATCAGGCCGTTGAGTTGTTGCTCCACCTGCACCTGCAGCGCTTTCTTTTGCTCAGGGCCTATGTTAAAGTCGCTTACCAGGCGATTAACTACATTACCTATCTTATTACTCCACGTATCTATCGAAAACAATCCAAAAGTAATGCTGTTTACAGTGCTGTAGTCACGTGTTATCTGCTCCCGTTGTTGAGACAACGCCTGTAGGTGATAACCATACCACGCCTCGCCAAATAACAGGATACTCAGCCCAAGGATAAGTACAATGTTAGGTAAGCCAAATTTTCTTGCAGGTGGGTTATGCTGTTCGGTTGTCAATGCTGTAATATTTAATGTTTTGTATACTGAATATCTGGCTTAATGTGAATCGTAAGGGGTTATGAACTTAAGGATAGTGGATAGTATAAGCCCGTACAGCACAAAGCAGATGAAAATGATGTAGCCGGGCTGCAAGGCGGTATTATTTGTTGCGATAATGCTTAATGAGCCGGTGGGGATGTTCATGCTTTGAAGATGGTCTTCCAACTGCCCGTTCAGACCAACGTAAGTCATCAGTATAGCTATCACGATCACATCAGCCATGCTCCATTTACCTGATTGAAAAGCAAAGTCTTTAATGATTTTGTTTTCAGCAAGTCGTTTTTTAGATAACAGGTGAATGCCCGTGGCGCTTAATTTCATGATGGGAAAAATAATGCTGAAAACCAATATCAGGATTCCCACCCCTACAGAATCGGCGGCATGCTGGGTTATCAGCACTTTGACCACATCGAGTATGCTTTTGCTCTGAAAGAAAAGTACCTGGTTCTTAAAGACTATATGCTCTCCCAGCAGCACAAAGTCAAACGACTTAATGCGTGCGTCCACCTCTATCATCGATGCTGTGAGCCCTACCGCGAGCAGGATAAAGGCAAACAAAAGCGACATAACAAAAAGCGTCGCGTGCAGGTCCACCCGCTTCCGGAAGACCCACCACAATAGCAGAACCACCACCACACAGCTAAGCATGGCAAACGAATAATAATAGGTATCTGTGCGTATCGGGCCCAAAGTGCCTAACAGTTTATTATCGAATTCCTCGTGAGATGACACGTGGTATTTGCTGAAAAGTACGGCGGTGATAGAATCGTTGGTTTTTATGGTACTGTCTATATAGCCTGACTTCTGTATTTCGCTGAACTTGTTCAGGGCAATGGTACTCAACTTGTCTTTATTGGCCGCGTTATCCACTTTGGCGATTATCGTATTGGCAAAACCCGGTACTTGTGCCTTTATTTTATCTATGTCAACAAATTTTTGGATCGCAAATTTTTTTATCCTTCCTTGTGCCGATGTTTGAGGCTTATTGACCATTGCCGCGGCCTTATCTATCAGTATGATGATGATCTCCTGTATTTCCAGCTGCAGATCATTTTTTTGTGCTGGTGTAAGGGTAAAGTTGCGGACCTGATGATCTATAATATGAGCTACCTGGTCGCTCCAGCTTCCGACTGAAAACAGTCCATACTCAATGAAGTTAACGTTGGCGTAATCCTTTTTTATTTCCTTTTGCTGACCTGAAAGTTCATAAAGCCGGTAACCAAAGTATCCCTCGGCGCCCAATAGGATGCCAAGAAAAAGTACAAGCAACAGTTTCGCAACAGTAGATCCACCATGTGTTCGGGCACGTTGTTGTTCAGTCAAGTCTGTCTCATTAAAAGTGTTATTGTAATGCAGATAATAAATTCACAATAGTTCTGATTCGTTATAGGATAGGGAAGATAAAATTTATGCCAGTAAAATATATTTTCAAAGTCTTGGCTTTTAACAGGCTATGTG
This sequence comes from uncultured Flavipsychrobacter sp., assembly GCA_964396625.1. GTDB lineage: Bacteria > Bacteroidota > Bacteroidia > Chitinophagales > Chitinophagaceae > Nemorincola. Next base: position 208 of record CAYNGS010000339.1, on the reverse strand, counting down.
AGCTCAATTTCATCAGTCCTTCCGCCTTTGGCTGCGTATTTAATGGCACGATAATACTACACTATCAGCAAACAGGTAAAAAATGAAACACAACCATCACGAAGAGGCTGCTAAGCATGAGCAAGCAGCCAAGCATCAAACTGAAGCGCATAAGAGCCATCAGGAAGGTAACGACGAGAAGGCTGCGTATCATGCGCAGACTGCCAAC
>CAYNGS010000338.1:0-4283 GCA_964396625.1 uncultured Flavipsychrobacter sp. | reverse complement strand
TTTACAAAAGGGCAGGTGGCCCGCATGCATGCGACGCTGAACAGTACTGTGGCAGGCAGAAATAACTTGTGGGATCCCGCAAATCTTATCAATACCGGGGCGCTGGCTCCAAGACCCGATCTGCTGCCGATACCCGATTTTTCTGCTACTTCGGGCGCGCCGGGTCTTGCGACCTACAAGAGCAGCGTTTGCTATTTTTCTTTTCCCGGCAACTTTATTTCGTTTAACAACGAGAGCTACAACGACACGCTGCAAAGCCTGGAGTGGACTTTTTCCAACGGAGCATCTGTCCCCGAGATAACTTATAACACTCCTGCAACACTAAGCACGCCCGTTAAGAATAAGTTTACGGATCCGGGCTGGGTGAGCATGACAATGACTGCCACAGGAAACAATTCCGGCTCTACCACAAGGACATGGCCACGGGCCGTTTATATTGCTGACGCGGTTGGAACACAGGCCCCCGGCTATTTGCAGGAGTTCACTGGTGCCGATACGGCCAAATGGCCCATGTTCAACTACTACAACAATGAATTCAAATGGCAATACGCCAATGTAGGCATGTATGATCACAGCAGTGTGGAATACCTGGGTTACGACAGCCGCATAAATACTGTCGATGGCACCTTCCCCATGACAGGCAGCCCGTCTGGCGATTTTGATGATCTGTTCAGTATCCCCGTCGACCTGTCTGCATTCAGCGGAAATTGCTACCTTAATTACTACTATTCCGGGGCTTCACGATCCGGCCGTCCGCTTGATGTGAACGATACGATGGACATTGATTATTCTGTAAATAAGGGCGCCTGGGTGAACCTCGTAAAGCTCACCAAGGGCGACCTTGACAATAAAGGCGCATCGTCAGTGCCCTATGTGCCCGTATCTGTAAGTGACTGGGCGCCGATGGGCATAAGCATTCCTGCCACGGCCAAAAGTGACTATACTGTGTTTCGCTTCCGTTACCGGCCAAATGTAAGTGCCGGCGGCGACGGAACTACCCGGACAGGCGTTTATAGCAGCGGCAATAACTTTTACATGGACCGGATCAGTTTCAGCCAGTGGCCGGCAAGCGTAGCCAATGTTAGTGCGGGGCATACCGATGTGGTGGTTGTGCCAAACCCGACAAGTGGCGACGCCTACGTAGTGGTGAAGGACGCCGACAACACAGATGCGCAGGTGGTGGTCACAGACATTACCGGTAAAACAGTATTCTCGGTGACAGAGCATCTCACAGGCAGCGAGGCACATATACAAATACCGCACGCAGCCATTTCAGTACAGGGCATTTACATAGTGCAAACCATAACGGGCAAGCAGGTAGCTACCGGCAAGCTGGTAGTAGATTAGTCTTTCAATAGCATCGATAATAAAAAGTAAAGCCGTTCCTGGAAGGAACGGCTTTACTTTCTTCTAAACGGATTTCAATTATTTGAACTCCTCATCGCCAACTCCTTTATTCACTTCAACACTTTGCACTGCTTCCGTGATTGTAGGACTGCCGGTTGCGGCCTCAGAAACCTTGTAAGGAACCTTGTAGCCGTTTGTGCCCGGCACTTCGCGGTAGTCTGAATATTCAGAAGTCTGTGCTTTTTCGCCTTCGCCCTGTACTTTCCTCACCAGCAAACCATTTGCTGCATCATAGTATTCCGTCGATTTCTTTCCCTTGCCATTGGTCACTTCCAGCACATATGCATTGCTGCCGTTCACGCTTTCCATTCCCTTCAGTTTGCGGGTGATGCCATATTTCTGCGAATGCAGATCAACTGCGATATCTGCACTCTGCATGATCTCATCAAGATCTTCTCCTGCCAGGTCTCTTTTCTTTCCCTGCTCCTCAGCATAGCCTTTTGCACCATCAAACACCTGTTTCTGAACCGTCATTTTCTGTGTGCCCATGGTCATATCTATCGACTGCTTCCATTTGTTCGGGCTCTTCTTTAACTCAGTAATTGTCAGCGCCATTCCCTGTATCTCGCTTGTGCCTGTGATCTTGATGTCTTTTAAGCTATTGATCGCTTTTTCGCCGCCTATTGCTGAGAGATACTTTTTGTACACTTCGTCTGCCGTTACATTGGAGGGCGCAGCTACTGTTTCTGAGGGAGTTACAGATCTGCCGGCATAGTCATAGTAGTCTATCTTACCATCGGCCGAGAATTTTGCCAGCTTACCGGCCACTTCGTCCTTGCTGCCGGCCACAACGATATTTGCATTGTCGGGGCGTATGTACTTCTTCGACATTTCCATCACGTCCTCAGCAGTTACTGCGCTTAAATTCCTGAGATAATTCTGGTAGAAGTCTTTAGGCATGTGATAGCGTTCTATATTAATCGCGTATTGCGCCACGCGCTTTGGGTCTTCGAGGCCTATCGCAAAGTTACCCGACAAGTAGGTGATGGAATTCTGCAGCGACGTATCGCTTACTCTGTCTGTCTGCATCATGCGCATTTCGCTCAGCAGGGCGCCAACCGCGCTGTCGGAAACAATGTTGCGGCATTTAACTGTTGCAGAAAAGCTGCCGCCAAGTATGTCCTCACGAAGGTTTGAATATGCGCCATATGTCCATCCGTGTTTTTCTCTCAGGTCCAGGAAAAGGCGTCCTTGCGAGCCGCCGCCCAGAACTGTATTGGCCACCCGTGCCTTGATCACATCCGGCGTCCCGGGCTTAAGGTCTACCGGGTATGTAACGCTTACCACACTTTGTACAGCAGCCACGCGCGGCGCAAAGGCAACCTTTGTCAGCTTCGACGATGTGAGTGAAGGTATCGAGTATTTTGTCACCGGCACATCCATTTTTTGCCATTTGCCAAAGTATTTTTCTATCATCGGCCTCACCTCTGCAAGGGTGATATCACCCACAATAGCCATGTAGGCAACATTTGGCCTGAAGTAGGTTTTGTAATATTTATTGCAGCGCTCCAGTGTTATTTTCTTCACGCTTTCCTCTGTAGCTACTTCTCCATACGGATGGTTGCTGCCAAAGTTTACGGCCGAGCTCACATTCCTTACCATTGCATCAGGCTGGTTCTTCTCGGTCTCGATGGAAGAGGTTGTTTTCTTTTTTACAAGATCCAGTTCGCTTTGCTTGATCACGGTATTCATCGCGATGTCGGCCATCAGGTCAAATATCCGGTCTGCATATTTTTTCAGGCCGTCGCCGGAAAGTGCATCGCTGCTCGCGTTTATAGACGCGCCCATCTGGTCTATCTCGGCATTCAGCTTATCCTTTGAGCGGGTGGCTGTCCCCGACAGCAGCAGCTCAGACATCATGTCCCTGTAGCCCGCCATTTCTCCTTCCAGCTCGGGCCTTATGTCGAACTCAATATTACATTCAATAGTTGGCAGTTTATGATTTTCTACCACAAACACCTGCATGCCGTTGGGCAAGGTGAAGCTCTCGGTCTTGCCGAGCTTTATTTCGGGCGCCGGTCCGGGCTTGGGTTTAATGCTGCGATCAAGCTGCGCCCAGGATGCCGTAGTCAGCGCTATGGTAAGTATGGATAATGTGATCTTTTTCATCTGAAAATATTTTTAAGCTTTTGGCTGTTGTTTAATGATTGGTTTTTGGCGCCTGTGGCTTTGTCTCGTGTTTTGTCTGAGGCTTGGCCGTTGATTTGGTGTCCGGTTTGCTTACATTCTTATCGCCCTTGTGCTCCTCAGATTTCGGCAGGTAATAAACAACCAGCCTGTTTTCCTTCGTCAGGTACTTATTGGCTACACGCTTGATGTCGTCCTTGGTTACCTTCTTGTAGCGGTCCAGTTCGGTATTGATCAGGTTGGCATCACCGCCAAAGGTGTAGTAAGTGGCGAGGTTCGTAGCCACACCTATGTCTTTTTGGTTTTGAGACACAAAGTCATTTTCCGCCTGGTTTTCCAGCTTGGTATACTCTTCAGCCGAAATGCCCGCTGTCTTTACCTTTTCAATTTCTGCCAGCATCGATTTTTCCAGTTCTTCAGGTTTCACGCCCATATTGGCTATACCCAGCATAATAGACATGCCCGGCTCTTCATTGCCCAGGTCGAACGCACCTGCCTGAACAGCTTTCTGCTGCTTGTCCACGATTTCTTTCTCAAAACGCGAGCTTTTGCCCTGCGACAATAGTTGCGTCAGCATCTGCAATGCATAGTAGTCGTCAGTGCCCTGCTTGGGTATGTGATAACCCAGTATTACCGCCGGAAGTTGCACATTGTCATAAAAGAAAACGCGCTTCTCAGCCGTATGTGCGGGTTCCACTTCGGTGGGGCGGGGGATAGCCTTTGTACCCCTCGGTATGTCGCCGTAGTAC
>CAYNGS010000337.1:0-4289 GCA_964396625.1 uncultured Flavipsychrobacter sp. | reverse complement strand
CACACTCTATTTTTCGCTCATGCTGAACATTATTGTGTTCATGCTCATCACTGATTTCTCCAATGTTCTTTTCGACTCCCGCGACAAGTATATCCTTTTTCACCGCCCTGTCAGCGACCGCACCCTCGTATTGGCACGGCTACTCCATGTGTTCGTCTACCTGTCGCGCATCGTTATTCCCATGGCGCTGCCAGCATGGGTCATGCTGGGCTATCTCGATGGCTGGCAGTCTGCCCTGCTGTTCGTATTACCACTCACCCTTATGGTGTGTCTTGTGCTGTTTCTCGTCAATGGCTTCTACCTCATAGTATTAAGACTCGCAAAGCCTGAAAAGTTCAATGATGTTATCAACTACTTCCAGGTTATCAACTCCATCATATTCTTCGCAAGTGTCTACCTCTTGCCCCGCGTGTTCAGCGAAAAGCATACACACGATTTTAATATCCTGCATTATCCCTGGCTGCGCTACCTGCCGTCCTATTGGCTTGCGGTCTGCTGGTCGTGGATCGGCGCTCCCGTGGCGCTCACCGGCACGGCATGGTTCAGTGCGCTTGCTGTTTTGCTGCCGGTCCTTTGCATGTACCTGCTGGTCAGGAAGCTGGCCCCTCAGTTCGCCCGCCGCATCGCCGGTATCGACGCAGTAGATTCCGGCGGCTATACTGCGCCGGGTGCTAAAAAGGTCCCTCCGTCTAAATTTTATCAGAAGCTGGCCTATGCCTTCAATACTCACGACGATGCCAGGGCCGGCTTTATGATAGCGTGGCTGCAGTCATCGCGCAGCCGCTCCTTTCGCATGCGGGTCTATCCTTCTTTTGCCTTCATTCCCATCTATTTTTTCTACCTTCTAACCCAAAATTCATCCTCTGTTAGCGATGCCTTCGCCCACCTCGCCGAAAAACCCAAGCACTTGCTGCTCATGTATATGTCTTCCTTCGTCATGGTTTCTGCTCTTACCTATCTCACCATGTCCGATCAGTACAAAGCCGCCTGGGTCTACTACGCCGCACCCGTCGAAAAGCCGGGCAGGGTAATGATCGGCGCGTTCAAGGCCATTTGGGTCAAGTTTTTTCTCCCGTTCTTCCTTGCGTTGGCCATCTTCATAGTCTATGTCTGGGGTCCCGCAGCTATGTGGGATATTTTACTTGCGCTCGTCAATGTCACCCTTGTTGTCGCCTGTATCGCCCGCGTCAGCTACCGGCATCTGCCATTCTCTATTATGGAGCAGATGAAGCAGAGTGGCGGTCGCATTCTTAAGTCGTTTTTAATAATGATCATTCCCGCCGCACTCGGCTTCGGTCATTATTTTGCACTGCATCTTCTTTGGCTTAAGCTCATTTTCCTCGGTCTGTCTGTCGCAATGCTATGGCTCGTCTGGACCAGTTATGCCGATACCACCTGGGATAATATGCTGAAAGGCGAAGAACAATAATTACACCATAATCTTTTATACATCTTACTTTCCCTATATTTGGGTCAACAATTCCTTTATGCTGAGAAATATTTGTGTTGCCCTGCTTGCGGTCATCATGCTCAACTCCTGTTCCAGTCACACGCCAGGTGCGCCCGCCAATCCTATCGATTCAATGGTGGGAAAAGACGTTCATACGTTATCAAACGCCAGTGGCATCGACATACAGCACCTCGATCTCGACATCAAGGTCGATATGGATAAAAAGCAGATCAGCGGCAGCGCATTCTGGACAATAGAAAACAAGAATTTCCTGAAAGAACTCAGGCTCGATACCTACGACCTGACCATCGACAGCGTGCTTGTCGGCAGCAAAAAAGTACAATACACGCTCGACTCGCCCGTTAAGTTCCTCGGCAGTGCCTTGCACATACCCATCGACAGCAGCACTACATGGGTCACCGTGTTCTACCGCACCGGCAAGAACGCCCGCGCCCTCCAGTGGCTCGAACCTCGGCTCACCCACGACAAAAAATATCCCTTCCTCTACACGCAGTCCGAATCCATTTATGCCCGCTCCTGGATACCTTGTCCCGATGGACCGGGCATCCGTTTTACCTATTCGGCCCGCGTAGTGGTGCCGAAGGGGCTGTTGGCGCTCATGAGTGCCGAGAACCCGCAGGCCAGGAACGACAGCGGCGTTTATCGTTTCAACATGGATATGCCCATCCCGGCTTACCTCATGGCCCTCGCAGTAGGGGATATCTCGTTCCGCAGCATCGATGAGCGCACAGGTGTCTATGCCGAGCCGGGTCTTATCGATAAGGCCCGCTGGGAATTTGAGCAGGTAGGTACTATGGTAAATACCGCCGAGCAGATATATGGTCCTTACCGTTGGGGCAGGTACGATGTGCTGGTGCTCCCTCCCGGCTTCCCCATCGGTGGCATGGAAAACCCGCGGCTTACTTTCTGCACGCCCACCATTATCGCTGGCGATCGGTCCCTGGTTACACTTATTGCCCACGAGCTCGCCCATAGCTGGAGCGGCAACCTCGTCACCAATGCCACCTGGAACGATTTCTGGCTCAACGAGGGCTTTACTAACTATTTCGAGCGCCGTATCATGGAGCAGATGATGGGCAGAAGCTACTCAGATATGCTTTGGGAATTGGGCTATCAGGACCTTGTGGACAATGTAAAAGAACTCGGTCCTGCCAGCCGCGACACATGGCTGAAGCTCGACCTCAAAGGCCGCGATCCGGATGATGGTCTCACAGACATTCCGTACGAAAAAGGTGCTCACTTTCTCAAGCTCATCGAGCAAACCATGGAGCGCGATGCCTTCGATCGCTTCCTCGTAAAGTACTTTGACAAAAACGCCTTCAAAACCATGACCACCGAGGCGTTCCTCTCCTACATGGATACCGCCCTCCTGAAAAACGAAGATGGTCTGAAGCAGGCTATTAATGTAAATGGCTGGGTATATGGCCCCGGTATTCCGGACAATTGCCCCCGTGCAGACCGTGAGCGTTTTGAAAAAGTGGACTCCGAACGCAATAAGTTTTTAAACGGCACGTCGGCCCCATTGCTCGCCACAGCCGAATGGACGTCGCACGAATGGCTGCAGTTCCTGCGCAACATGCCCCCGACGCTGTCTTACGCAAAAATGAAACAGCTCGATGATGCGTTTAATCTGACCAATACCGGCAACTGCGAGATCGCAGACCTATGGTTTATCATGGCAATAAGAGCTGGCTACACGCCCGCCTATGGTGCTATGGAGAATTTCCTCAGCACCGTAGGCCGCCGCAAATTCCTCGAGCCCTTATACGGCGAAATGATGAAAAGGCCCGCGGGCGTCGACATGGCAAAACGCCTCTATGGCCGGTTCAGGAACAACTATCACCCCCTCGCCCAGGAAAGCCTCGACAAGATCGTCATGAAAAAGTAGTGACACATTGCCGGAGTTCTCCCGTCGCTGCGAGGAACCAAGCAGCCGCGAAACACATTCCCGTCACTGCGAGGAATGAAGCAGCCTCGCGAAACACGACTACATCTCTCCCGTCACTGCGGGGAACGAGGTCACCTAACTATACAAACGCAGCAAAAAATTTTTCCACAATTTTCAATTACCCGCAACCCCAATTCCACTACCGCATCCACCGCCGGGACTGCTATAAAATGTGGGTATCTTCTCGCCCCTATGCCAATTTATGGAACGCTGTTTGCGGCACATACTCAAGCCCATTGCTCTTTCCCGGTAATACAGATCTTGCTACGGCTATCGAATTCGGCTTTGTCATTACCGGGGGCGAAAACCAATGGGTAAAAATCGGAAACAAATGGGAAATGAATTAGGAACGGTACCTGCAACTTCTCTTTTAAAGATCGACACGAAACGCACGCGAAACCCCGGATAAATGTGAGGAATAGATCGGGGGAAATGATTTCTGACGACCCATACCCATGAAATCAGTTTTTGCCTTTGAAAATCCACGATTCAGGTATTTCCCACTTGGGGAAATGTGGGGAATTCAAATCATTGATTATCAGCAAGAAATGCCTTTTTAGTGCGTGATTTTTTTATTTTGGGGAATGATTTTTAAAGACAAAAGCATCATTATCACACAACATTCCACCCGAAAAATCTCCGTGAGATCTGGTAATCGTTTTTAAATCCGTGATTCACAAAGGGGAAATCAATGGGAAATGCGAAAAAATATAATAAGCGCTATAGTAAAGGAAAGCAGCAATCTCATTTCTCTTTTTTTTAGCCTCACTTTTTGAAAAAATGGGTAATCGCTGTTTGCACGGTACCTGCTTACGCTCCCTCCAAAATTACTTTTGCCGTACTTTTAAAGTGCGATCGGTAAAAGACCAG
>CAYNGS010000336.1:0-4298 GCA_964396625.1 uncultured Flavipsychrobacter sp. | reverse complement strand
CCATTGGTGAACCAGGGAAAACTGCAGGGCATCATATACCTGGCGAATAACATCACAGTTGGTGCATTCACTGAAAAAAGGCTGGATTTTATACGTCTCATTTCAGGCCAGATCGCCATCTCGATAGAGAATGCGTTGTTCTATGATAAACTGGAGCAGCGTGTGGAGGAACGCACCTATGAGTTGCAACTGGAAAAAAAGAAAACAGATGACCTGCTGCTAAATATACTTCCGAAAGAGGTGGCGGAAGAACTGAAGAATACCGGCCGCTCAAAAGCCCGCCGCTATAATGAGGTAACGGTAATGTTCACCGACTTTAAAGACTTTACACGACACAGCGAGAAAATGTCGCCGGAGGAGCTGGTAGGAGAAGTGGATTTCTGCTTCCGAAAATTTGACCAGATCATAACAAAATACAAGCTGGAAAAGATTAAAACCATCGGAGACGCCTATCTGTGTGTAGGCGGTATCCCGGAGGATAATGACAGCGTTTTCAGGATAGTGAAGGCAGCCATAGAAATGCGTGATTTCATAAACCACACCCACAACGAACGGCAGGAAAAAATAGGTAGTTTTTTTCAAATGAGGATAGGTATAACCACCGGGCCGGTTGTGGCAGGGATAGTGGGCGAGAAGAAATTTGCTTATGACATATGGGGCGATACCGTAAATACGGCTGCACGCATGGAGCAGACCGGCTAGGTAGGCAAGATCAACATATCGGGCATTACCTATGAGCTGGTCAAGGACAAATTCGAATGTACGTACCGGGGTAAGATATCGGCAAAGAATAAGGGCGAGATCGATATGTATTTTGTGGAAAAGGAAAACTGACACTAATGCACAATTATCCTAATTGAATTCACGCTAGCTTTTTAAACTATACTAAAAAATTGCAGATTTTAATTATTTTGGCAGAGGGTACTTTACCTGCTATTGATTGATCACATAACAATTCCAGGCTATGGCCAGACAACATGCGTTAACGTTGGTGACCCCGGTTGCCGCCGGCAGATATGATGAACTGAACAGCAAGCTGATGAAAATGCGGGCCGATCTCAGTGCAGGCGCTTTTAAGGAATTTGAAAAAATCGATACACTGCACTATGCCCGCTATGTGCTGCTGGATGAGAAACATAAGTTCTCAAACGGCAAGACCCAGCTTGTATTTTCGTCGGACTATGATGGAAGCGAAGATGAGCATCTGACAATGATCGCTACAAAGTGCGCCGACCATCTGGACCAGTTGTACAGCCTGTGTGAAGGCTACCCTGCCCCGGGCGAAAGAACGCCCGCAACCAGAGAAAAGTACCTGAAAAAATGGAGCAAAAAGGATGCCGCTTTTTACATAGGCGCGCCGGGAAGAACGCTGAAACAGATAAAGCAGGAGAGCAGGCTCAGGGACTACATATGGGACTTCCTGAATAAAGGAAAATGGGAGGGCAAGACCGCAAAGGAAGTGCACGAGACTGTAAGGCAGCATGTTTTTGAGCAGCCCGAATTCGGGTGGGCACGCGAACAGGTACAATTGTCCCAGGTAAAGTGGTGGAATTTTGTTTTGCTGATCGGTGTCTCGGCGTCCTTGTTCTGGCTGATAAAATGGCTGCTGCCGGCGATAGTACTGGCTGCGGTGCTGTGGGTGGTGGTGCTGCACTTCTTTTTTGAAAAAAGGGACAAACCGTTGGGCCTCACGCCCAGCCAGCTCGATCCGGAGCACATACGCATAATGGAAGAGTATGAAGACTTTCATAACCAGAATCAGTTCACACAGATCATCCCTATGAAAGGTGGATGGTTCAGGTTAATGACCATAAGGTTGGTGCTGCTGTATGGGAAATTCAGGATAAAGAATGAATTTGTGAAGGGAGAACTTATGGGTATCCCTACCATACACTTTGCCCGCTGGGTGATGCTGGACAATAACAAGCAGGTTTTATTCTTCAGCAATTTTGACGGTAGCTGGCAGCAATACCTTGGCGACTTCATAGACAAATCCGGCTGGGGCCTCACGGGCATTTTCAGCAACACCGAGAATTTCCCGGTGAGCCGCTACCTCTTCTGGGGCGGGGCTTATGACGAAGAACACTTTCTTGCATGGAGCCGTTACTACCAGATACCTTCGCAGATATGGTACTGCGCATACCCACACCTCTCCATTAAAAACGTGAATACAAACTCGATCATCAGGCATGAGCTGATCAGTAATCTGAACGAAGAACAGGCAAAGACTTTTTTAAACAGGTTTTAACAATCCGGTTTTATGGAAACCATCGAATTATCAGACATCCAGGGGTTTATAATCAGCGAGCTTAGCGAACTCACTTATACGCGTTATCTTATGCTGCAGGTAACGGCTAAACAGCCTGCAAAGGCTTTCATCAAGGACGTTGCGGCAAGCATTACCAATGCCACTGCCACTGTTGGCGATACGGGACTGAATATTGCATTTACGCATCCCGGTTTGCGAGCATTGGGATTGAATGACAGCAACCTTAACACATTTGTGCGCGAATTCAGGGAAGGAATGATTACTCCGCACCGCCAGCGTTTACTCGGCGACTTCGATTCCAGCGATCCGGAGAAATGGCAATGGGGCGGCCCTAACAATGATGAGGTACATGTGCTGCTGCTGATATTCGGCAAGGATAAAGAGACAGCTATCGCGTATTATAACAGTATCAGCAGCAAACTGAATGCATCAGGCTTACGCGAGGCATTTCATATAGACGGGCAGATACTGCCGGACAACAAAGAGCATTTTGGCTTTCGCGATGGTATAGCTCAGCCCTTTATCAAAGGTAGCGGGCTCAGCGGCAAGGAAAGTGATAACCTTAACGCAGGTGAATTCCTGATGGGATATAAGAGTGAGTACAATGTTTATCCGGATACACCCGTTGTTGACAATCCGCAGGGCCTTGCGGGTCTGCTGACCGACGACGCTGCCGGATCGGGCAAGAAAGACCTGGGGCGCAATGGCACATACCTGGTGCTGCGGCAACTGCAGGAAGACGTGAAGGGCTACTGGACCTTCCTGAATGAGAAAACAAAGAACGGAGACGGATCGGTGAATACAAAAGAAAGTAAGAAACTAGCAGCCAAGATGATGGGGCGCTGGCCCAGTGGAGCGCCCATAGTGAAGTGGCCGGATGAGGACCCGGTAGAAACATACCCGAACGAGAACCCGGAAAAGTTCATCAACGACAATGAATTTTTATACAACGATACCGACAAGCATGGAATGAAATGCCCGTTTGGTGCGCATGCCCGGCGGCTGAATCCGCGGGACAGTTTTGAAGAAAACACCGAAAAAGAATCGATCCTGCTTTCAAACCGGCATCGCATCATCAGGCGTGCGCGGCCTTATGGCGAGCCTTTGATCGGCTCACCAACCAATTTCACCCCTGACGCTGAAGTAGGTATTCTCTTTGCGTGTTTTAACGCAGACATATCCCGGCAATTTGAATTCCTTCAATACACCTGGGCCAACTATCCGAAGTTCAAGCAACTCTTTAACGATCCCGATCCGTTCATTGGTGTAAAAGAGAATCCTGAAGCAGGGACGGAGCAGGTGTTTACCATCCCCAGCCATCCGGCCAATAAATATGTGACCGGTATGCGACGATTTGTACATGTGAGAGGCGGTGCGTATTTCTTTTTCCCGTCTGTAACGGTGATAAAATACCTGGCCACCATATAAATCCACGGGCTTTGAGCTGCGGCTGATAACCTCAATTATCTTATATTTGGCATATGCCGGAGAAGATGTTAAATCATTATTGCCAGAGGCCAGCAAGAAGACTGCTTTATCTCTTAGTTCCCTTGTTCCTTTTGCTGTTACCTGCAATGAATGCCGAGGGCCGCCATGTGCGCGACACGGTTCATTTCAAGAAAGCACTGGCCGAGAAAACGGCACTGAAACTGACCGACAGCGCTCTAAACGAAATAGGCATTGACAGTATACTGAATAAAATAGAAAATGTACATAACACCCTTACGCGCATCATAAGGGCCACCAGCGTAGGTTTCGACACACGCGACATACAGGACAACCTTCCGGAAGTTGATTCAAATATCGACATCATTGACGATAATTTATCTCTGTACCAGAGCGTTTTAGATGTGAAGAACCTGCAGATGTTTCGTGTGCTGCTGAACAGCCTGCAGGATCAATTGACGGAGTGGCGTGCCGAAATTTCGAAAGACGAAAAAGAACTGGTGGAAATGAGCAACGAAATGGGCACCTTCAAAAAAGATACACTGCTGCGGTCCATCATCAACGACTCCGCTTTTAAAAGCCT
>CAYNGS010000335.1:0-4300 GCA_964396625.1 uncultured Flavipsychrobacter sp. | reverse complement strand
TTCTGGATAATATCATCCGCTGTCTGGGCTTTGGCTGTAACAAAGCTGCCAACGACCATTGCCGTAGCAATGATCGAAAATTTAATGCTCCTCATTAGACCGGTTTTTAGATTTTTGAATTGTATGCAAGATATATAAAAAAGCCCTTCACTAAGGGGGAAAGAAGAGGTGAAAAATGGTTTATTTTAGAATTTTTAACGTTAACGGCGATAGTTATACCTGACGAGCCTCTTCCCTCAGTTCCAGCAATGCCACATTTTCTATGTGGTGGGTATGCGGAAACATATCTACGGGCTGCAGCCTGGTGATGCGGTAGTCTGCATCGAGCAATTGCAGATCGCGGGCCTGTGTGGCGGGGTTGCAGCTTACGTAGACAACTTTTGGTGCACGAATTTTAAGTAGCTGCGCTACCAGTTTTTCGGTCATGCCGGCGCGCGGAGGGTCTGTTATGATCACATCCGGGCGACCGTGTTCGTCGAAGAATTTGTCGGTACAAATCTTCTCCACGTCTCCGGCAAAAAACGAGCAGTTATTCAGCCCGTTGAGCGCTGCATTTTCGTATGCATCATTTACAGCGTCCTCTATAACCTCTATGCCTATCACTTTTTTTGCGCCGCCTGAGCAAAAGATGCCGATGCTGCCTGTGCCGCAATAAAGGTCGTATACTGTTTCGCTGCCGGTGAGGCCGGCGAATTCGCGGGTTATTTTGTAGAGCGCCTCGGCCTGGTAAGTGTTTGTCTGGAAGAAAGACTTTGGAGATATTTTAAAACGAAAGTCGCCAAGCTTTTCCTCTATATATTTCTTGCCGTTATAGCATACCACCTCCAGATCGTTTATGGTATCATTCATCTTGGGGTTAATGGTATAGTTGAGGGAAGTAATTCCCGGCACATTTTGCAGTATATGCTGCAGCAGACCTTCCCTTTCCGGATCCTCGTGGTGCATGATAAGATTAATAAGTATCTCGCCGGTAGTGGCGACCCTTATAATGACATTGCGCAGCCAGCCATATTGCGCCTTGTAGTCGTAGTATGGCAGTGAGCGGGCTTCGGTGTAAGCCCGCAGTGTAGTCAGCAAGAGGTTTGTCGGCTCATGCTGCAGGTAGCAGGTATGTATCTCCACCACTTTGTCGAACAGGCCGGGCGCATGAAATCCGAGTGCCGGCACCGGGGCTATCTTTTCCTCCCTGCGTGCGATCTCCTCAAAAGTGAGGTAGCGGTTGGTTGAGAAAGTGAATTCGAGTTTGTTGCGGTAGTAGCGCTCATGCGCGCTGCCAATGATGGGCTGCATTTCCGGCAGAGCAATATGGCCTATGCGCTGCAACTGGTCTGCCACCTGCTGTTGTTTATAAATGAGTTGCTGCGCATAGGGAAGCATCTGCCACTTGCAGCCGCCGCATATGCCGAAGTGCTGGCAAAACGGCTCAATGCGCTGCGGCGAGGGCACTACAAGCCTGATCATGCGGCCCTGGGCCCAGCTCTTTTTATCTTTTACAATAGCTACATCAACGATATCGCCGGGTATAGCATTGTCTACAAATAATACCTTCCCGTCATCCAGTTTTGCTATACTTTTACCCTCTGCCGCATAAGATTCGATCTTAATGTTTAGCAGGGGCGGCGATTTTTTCTTTTTGCGTGTCAAAGTTTTGTTATAGTTTTTATAATAAGTTGCAAATTTACTCTTAACATAATGGAAGACGAGTTTTTATGATTTATTTTTGATTTTCTAAACCAACACATTAAGTCTTATCCCTGTCTTTGACGGGAACAAACTAACTACCTCATATGAAGAAAATTACGTTGATCACCGCACTGCTCATCATGGGTATGGCCCAGCTATCTACAGCAAAGGACGGCTACCATGTTCAATTGAAAATGACGGACGTCAAGGACACCCTTGTTTACCTCGTGCACTATTATGGCAAGAACCGTCCGACCATCTTTATTTCATACTCTGTGCATCTTGATAAAAACGGGGTGGCAGATTTCAAAAGCACCGACCCTGCTTTTGCCGGAGGTATATATATTATACTGCTGGGCGACAAGGCGCGGACCAATTTTGAGTTTTTGCTCAACAAGGGCGATGATATGAGCATTACTGCTACGAAGAGTAAACTGCCGGAAGGTGTGAAGTTCAAGAACTCTCCGGAGAACGAGCGTTTTGAGGAGTATGTTGATTTTCTGAAAGGATACAGCAAGGAGCAGGAAAAACTGACGAAGGAACTGAAAGATGCCAAATCGACTTCGGACACTGAGAAAATACGGAAGAAAGCCGTTGAATCTGCAAAGGTGCTGACCAACTACCGCCGCGACTATGAGAAGGGGCATCCCGGAACTTTGCTGTCAGCAATTTTTAATGCCATGGAGGTGCCTGAAGTGCCAGAAGGTCCACACTTTCTCGAAGACGGTAAAACGAAGGACTCAACTTTTGCTTACCGGTACTACAAAAGTCACTACTGGGATGGATTCAACTTCCAGGATGACAGGCTGATCTACACGCCGCTTTATGATTCAAGGCTTGAAGAATACTTCACCAAGCTGGTGCTGCCATGGCCGGACAGCGTGGAGAAAGAAAGCGATGTGCTGCTTAAGAAAGCGAAGGGAACGAAGGATGTGTTCCATTACACGCTGTGGTGGCTGACGAGGAATGCAGAAGAAAGCAAGGTGATGGGTATGGATGAAGTGTTCGTTTACCTTGTAGAAAATTACTACATGAAGGGCGATGCTACATGGCTCACAAATGAAGAACTTCAAAAATACCTGGACCGCGCGCAAAAGATAGCACCAAACGTGATCGGCAATGTGGCGCCTGAGGTGAAGCTGCCCAATGTAACCACTAAGAAAGAGGAGAGCATGCTGGGCATGAAGGCAAAATATACGCTGGTTGTGTTTTACTCGCCAAACTGCGGCCACTGCCAGCACGAAATACCGAAGCTCGACTCGATATACAAGGAGGTGCTGAAGAGTAAGGGGGTTAAGATATACACCGTTGCCACCGAGACAACGGACACCACCATCAACAGCTTTATCAAGAAGAACAATATGCAGGAGTGGACCAATACATGGGATCCGGAGCATACCAGCGACTACCACAGCAAGTATGACGTGTATAGCACACCAACCATATACCTGCTCGACGATAAGAAGATCATCAGGGGCAAGAGGCTCGACCATTCCAACATCGCGAGTGTGATAGACATGCTGGAGCGCAAAGCGAAAGACAAGGCGAAGGAAAAGGGATCGAAGACCCAGCAATAGCATTGTAACTCATAGAGCACAGAAAGCACACCCGCAACCGGGTGTGCTTTCTTTTTTACGCCTCACCCTTAATAGATTATTCGTCAAACGAATAGGCAATACTATTTTAATACATTTTTAAAAAAAAATAATTACAAAGAATTCGCAAACATTGCAATAACAATTTGTTAGGGTTTTTCTTCTAAAAAAATATAGAGATTATATCTACATTTAGGTAAGCTTATTATCTGCGTTCTTTGACTTTGCAGATAAAATACGACCTTTTTTCGTTTTACCAGGGAAGCTATACTATAAATGGCTTCGAATTGAATTTACACCTGCCGAACCTTATTTACAGTACCGATCACATTACGGTTGCCTTATAAATGTTATATTGAAAACCTTCATTGGCAGATGATCTATTTGGACTAACAAATGAAAAACAGCATCTACATATTACATTATGTGCTAGTAATATTAGCTGTTCATTACCTGTATAATCCTAATACTCAAAAGCCTACCCACAAAAATCGAACGCACTATATTTCATCTGCGCCGGGCATCAGCGGGGTGGATAATTCTGATGATAAAGTTCAGCTGAGCATTTTCAAGCTCAGAGCATCGCGCCATAGAATTATCGCATTTAAAACGAGCATCAAGCCGAGGATAAAACTACGTTATAGCGGGGGCAGTTGCGAATACCAGTTGAATAACACGCCCGCCGTTGCTGGCATTATCCCGTTCAACATTACGGTCAATGCGGCCTATTTTCTTTCTTTTTCTACCCTTCGTTTTTTCAGCGCCTTTAGTTTAAGAGGCCCTCCATCCTTGCTTTGTTAGCAATTACAACACCACCCGTGACACAAATAACACGCAACAATGTTGTGTGCGAAACTGGCCGTATCTGCTATTTGTAGCGATCACCGGGTTGTTGTTCAATTTTCTTTCAAGAACAGTTTCTGTAGCTATTTTTTCAGCGGAGGACACTTTGTTCATTGTCGTGATCAGGCCGATGTCATTTGTGCCGGAGCAATTCTAAGCTATTAAAAATCATCATTTAT
>CAYNGS010000334.1:0-4304 GCA_964396625.1 uncultured Flavipsychrobacter sp. | reverse complement strand
TTTGCCATACAGTACTACAACCAATCCTACGCGCTGCTCCGTGCAGTGGTGGGAAACCGATACACTTGCTGCACCCATCCAGGTAGGTCGTATTGACGATGCCACCGGAGCTAACTTTTATTCTTTCCCGTCTATAGCCGTTAATACAAATAATGATGCGTTGCTCGGCTTCAGTCACTTTTCCACTACTACATATCCTACAGCTTCTTACGCGCTTCACGCCAATACGGATGCATCCGGCACCATGGAATCCCTCGTCGATTTCCGTCATGGCACAGCCAGTTACTACCAGACATTCAGCGGCACCCGCAACAGGTGGGGCGACTATTCCGCCACAGTCATTGATCCTGTCAACAACATAGACTTCTGGACCATACAGGAAGCCAGCGCCACACCTGCCAATACCTGGGACACATGGTGGGCCTATGTTAAGCCGTGCAATCTCCCCGCGGCCACAGTTACAGCCGGCGGACCTACGACATTCTGTGCCGGTGGCAGCGTTACGCTGAGCACTATCACTGGCGCAGGTTATTCCTATGTGTGGAAGCTTGCTGGCAGCCCCATCGCAGGCGCAACGAATGCTACGTACTCAGCCACCGCAAGCGGCAGTTACACGGTAGTGGTTTCCCTGAGTACTTGCACTTCTACTTCCACTGCAACGGTTGTAACTGTTAATCCTGCACCTACCGCCGCTATCTCTCCGTCTGGCCCCATCGGCTTGTGTACGGGGGGCAGCGCATTGCTCACGGCCGTAGGGTCAGGCACCTATCAATGGCAAACAGGGGGCTCGCCAATACCTGGCGCAACAAATTCCACCTACACAGCAACAGCCTCGGGCAACTATACGGTCATTATCACGTCGTCAGGTTGCAGCACTACCTCTGCTGTCGTGGTAGTAACTGTGGGCTCAGGACCGGTAGCAACTATTACACCTTCGGGTCCAACATCTTTCTGTTCTCCGGGCAGCGTCACGTTGAATGCCTCTACCGGCGCGGGATATACATATCAGTGGCAGGCCGCCGGCTCACCTATTTCGGGCGCTACTAACTCCAGTTACACTACATCTGTCAGCGGCAACTTCACGGTTGTCATCACTGCCACTTCTGGCGGCGGCTGCAGCACCACATCTTCTGTTACTACTGTAACCGCATACACACCACCGGCGCCAATAACCGGCACACTCACTGTCTGCGCAGGCGCTACTACCCCGCTTGGGGAAACCTCGGGTGGAGGTGTATGGAGCAGCAGCGCATTGGGTGTGGCCACAGTGTCCGCTTCAGGCGTGGTATCGGGCGTCAGCGCAGGTACGTCCACAATAGCATACACCATTGGCGGCATTTGCACAGCCAGTGTAGTAGTTACCGTTAATGCTGTCTCGGCGGGCACTGTAAGCGGCCCTGCTATTATTTGCATCGGCGGCTCAGTTACCTTCACCGATGTCGCAACCGGCGGCGTCTGGAGCAGCAGTAACAGCCATGCATCTGTTGGTTCATCATCGGGCGTGGTAACCGGTGTATCGGCAGGTAGTGTTATCATTTCCTACACAATTACTAATCCGTGCGGCACCGCAGTCGCATCTGAAACAATATCTGTCAATGGTACGCCTGTTACAGTTGCACCTATTACCGGCACTTTGACCATTTGCAGTGGTCTGACCAGCACGCTCAGCGATGCAACACCAGGCGGCACGTGGGTGAGCAGCAACCCCCTGGTGGCGACTATTACTTCTTCAGGTGTTGTAACGGCTGTTGCTCCCGGCACAACGGTTATCAGCTATAACGTTACCAGTGCAGGCGGATGCGTATCCAGCGCTTCGGCTACGTTTACGGTGTCCTCGCCACTTGCCGCGGTTATCACACCCGCAGGTCCCACCACTTTCTGCACCGGCGGATTTGTACTGCTGAATGCCCCTACAGGCATCGGTTACACCTACCAGTGGAGCAGGGGCGGCGCACCGATACCCGGCGCAACCTCATCTTTTTACTCAGCCAATACCAGCGGCAACTATACAGTGACTATAACGATCAGCGGCGGCTGCGTAGCGACATCATCTATCGTAACGGTAACAGTGACGGCCGGGTCGATCGTAGTTCCATCCGTGAACATTATCGGCACACCCGGTCCTATATTGTGCCTCGTTACTTCACCTGATAACTTCACCGCTGTGCCGACCAATGGCGGCACACCAAGTTATCAATGGTCGGTAAATGGCGTCCCGGTTTCGTCGACTAATACCTATAGCTACACACCTGCGGCCGGCGATGTGCTGACCGTGCTCATGACGAGCACCGCAGCCTGCGCTTTCCCAACCACTGTTTCCAAAACAGACACCATCATCATCAGCCCACTGCAGACACCGTCTGTTAGTATGACGGTGAGTCCGGCCAACCCGGTTTGCCCGACAACTACGGTTCATTTTACGGCCCTGCCAACCTATGGTGGTCTCGCTCCTTCTTACCGCTGGACCCGCAACGGCTCACTCGTAGATACAAGCGCTACATACACGCTTGCCGCGCCCGCCAATGGCGACACCGTTGTCTGCACTATGATCAGCAACTACCCTTGCCTGCTGAGCGGCGCGCCGGTGAAGACATCGACCTATCATTTATCAGTTGAGACGCCTCCGGCAAATACCCTGTACCTCTATGCTCCTGACACCGTTCTTTATCCCGGCCAGACAGCAACATTCGTATCAACGCCCGCAGGCGGAGGACCTACACCAACCTACCAATGGTATATTGGCACTACTCCTGTACCGGGCGCTACAAACGCAATGTTCGTCACCATATCCCTTACCAACGGCGATACCGTTTACTGCGTGGAGACCAGCAGCGATCCATGCGCTACTCCGCACATCGCCAAGAGCCGCATAGTGATCGTATCTGTTGCGCCAAGCAGCGTGAAACAAGTGGTGGCGAGCAACAACAACTTCACCCTCGCGCCAAACCCCAACATGGGTGAATTCACCATCAGGGGCACGCTGGGCAATCCTGCCGAGAGCAAGGTGAATATTGTTATTACCAACCTTGTAGGACAAACGATCTTAAGGAAGACGGCCAAAATAAATAACGGAGCCATCAACGAGCGCATTGTTCTCGACAAAACAATACCGAACGGAACCTACACCGTAACTGTCATCTCTTCCGACAGCTACGCCATCTTCCATGTGGTAGTCAACCAGTAACACGCAAACCATCATAGTATCAAAAGGCGCCAATAAAACGGCGCCTTTATTTTTGCTCACAAGTTACCAGTGTTACCTGCCACTGAAAAGTACTTCAGTTTCTTTCCATACATCTTCAGCAATGGCCTCTATGGTCCGATTGCCATCTACGTTGAAGATGCGTTCTTCGTCCTTTAATTTTTCAAACGCCTCAAGGTATTTGGCCTGCACATTTTTCAGGCTTTCCTGTGTTTCGAAAAGCTCGGTGGTCTGGCGGTTGGCGGTTATCCTTTGCATGCACACTGTTGGCGGCACATCAATAAATATGTTCAGGTCGGGGCGAAGGATGCCTGCGCACATGCTGTTGGCAGCTATCACCCAGTTCATGTCCATGTGGGTGGCATGGTAGGCGTAGGATGAGAAATAATAACGATCGGTAATTACGGTATACCCCTCCGCCAGCTTTTTCACCAGTCCCGTTTCTTCGTTCAGCAGGTGGTCGAGCCTGTCTGCAAGGAAGAGCCCGGCTATTGTGCGGTGATCAGCTTTTACGCTGCCTTTCAGTATGCTCCGCAGTAGCTTGCCCACCAGGCCATCGGTTGGCTCAAAGGTGGTATATACTCTGTGTCCGGCACGTTCCAGCCTTTCGCCAAGCAACTTTACCTGGCTGCTCTTGCCACTGCCATCAATGCCTTCCAGCGCTATAAATAGATTATTCTTCATTAAGAGTGAAACGGTCGCCATTACGGAAACGATACCGGCCTGAGATCAGAAAAGGCAGCACTACCAGTCGCCCCTGCCATGTTCGTGGTAGCGGCGGTAGTTCTTACGGTGCCCGTAGTGATAGCCTTTTTTATAATTGGCCCACCTGCCTTCAAAGCAACTGCTTATACTCACAAGCAATACGAACAGTGCAATTAACCTAAGTATTCTGTACTTCATAATAAATGCAGCTTGATAATATTCAGCTAATATCGGTAAATTTTTCTCATTTTCTAAATTCCTCACCTGTTTCTGCGTATTCAGCCTTGACGCCGGTCTTTCCCGGCTTTAGCAGCATCAGCTCCGCAAACACCACAAACCACACTATGATACACGGCACCGCCTTTATATCGTACGGGTAGATGAAGGCTGTGCGCAC
>CAYNGS010000333.1:0-4309 GCA_964396625.1 uncultured Flavipsychrobacter sp. | reverse complement strand
TAACCAGCACTAATCGAACTGAGGAAAATATAAAAATGCAATGCATAAAATGTCCGCTTCTGTGAAAGAAGCGGACATTTCTCATAAAATTTTGACAGCAAAGTTTGTAACTAAGAAATTGAATAATATGCGGCGTTTAATATTGCTATTTAGCTTTCTGCTTCCCCTCGGCTTCGGTGCAGGCACTAACACATTTGCGCAAACAGACACGCTACGTGTGATGGCCTACAATGTGTTGAATTTCGGCGAGTACCCGTTGTGCCAGGGCCCAAACGGTGTGTATGAATCTTACCTGCAGACGATAGTGTCTTTTGCAAATCCGGATATATTGGGACTGGAGAAGATGGGCTCGATAAAGTTTCAGACACTCGACCATAGCTATAGCGCAGCTATCGACTTCCAGGATTCAATTCTTCAGAATGCCCTAGATCCGGCATTTCCCGGAAGGTATGCGTACTGCCCGTTTACCAATTATGCGGGTTCCAACACTGAATCTTTGTTATTTTACGATCAGCAGAAGCTGGGCTTTGCCGCGCGGACCTGTACTTATTCAAACAATGAAGATTTTAGCACCTGGAAACTGTATTATAAAGACCCTGCGCTTGCAACCACGCACGATACTACTTTTCTCTATGTCACCTTGAATCACGATATTTCCGGTGATGGTAACGAGGCTGACCGCGGAGCACAAGTAGCCGGTGAGATGGCACTTATACGCAATCATTTCAGCCATCTTGCCAATATGATAAACATGGGCGACTTCAACACCCGGAATTCTGACGAGCCTTGCTACCAGACATTAACGGCTCCTGCGGATACTAATTTCAGATATTACGATCCGCCGTTTTACCCAGACGCAACATTCAGTTACCCGGCCGACTGGCAGGGAGCCGCAGCCTATGCACATTACCTTTCCACTTCTACACGAGCTTTGTCAACCGTGCCCAATAGCTGCGGCACGAATGGCGGTGCAAAGGATTGGTATGATCATATATTTCTTTCGCCCTGGATCGTAAACAACGCTAACTACTTGTCCTATATCCCACATTCATACCGGGTAGTGGGGAATGACGGACTCCGTATGAACAGATCGGCGAATGACGCGCCAACTAATACATCAGCGCCTACGGCAGTTATTAATGCTATATTCCAGATGTCGAACAAATACCCGGTTATGGTTGATCTGCTCGTTACATCTAACACTGCGGGTACAAGCCTGCCTGATCCGGAGATACCGCCCGTAGGTGTCGTAAATGAAACCAAAGCAACGGGCCATGCAACAATTGTAAATCCGGTAGGTAGCGCGATCACTGTTCATTTCAGCAGCGATCTTGTTGGACAGCCGGTCACTGTTGAGTGTGTGGACATGCTTGGGCGTACCATGATGGCTGAGCAGTTGGTGATCGAAAAGGAAGTCGTTCAGTTTCCTTGTACGCTTGTCTCAGGTAACTATTATCTCCGAATAACCTCGGGCAGCGGTATCATTTGTCAAAGTATGATCACCAGGTTGTAGCGTCAGTTACATTGTGCATAACATAAAAAAGGATCGGGGGCAACCCGATCCTTTTTATGTCAGCGATTCACCGCCAGATATTACTGCATTGAATGTCTGATCGTATTTACCGGAGGCACATAATTGGCTATCTTATTTGTGCCCTTCAGAGAGAATACATAGATGACCGGGTCCTGTCCGCTTGCTGAAGCAACGCCCTTGTCGGTGCTTTCTATGCCATAATCATTGTCTATGCCGACCGCTATTGTGCTGTCGTTGACGATGGCCATATCTTCTGTTTTTGCCAGTAACGGGTCCCAGCCATTTGCAGCGGACAGCTCCATGAACTTCGTCTTCTTAACTGGCCTCACGCCGATCGATGCGAGTCCGGCTTCGTCGTTGTATTGTTCTATAGCCTTGCCATTTACCCAGTCAGATGTTATGGGCGTTGCCTGCGCTATATTGACGCGATATATGATCATGTGGCTGTTCGACTTTTTTACTTTGTGCTCTATCACGAGGAACTCGCTGTCATTTATTGCGGCTGCGTCGCCAATTTCCAGGTCCTTAGCTTTAATGATGTCTTTTCCTTTTGTGAGCATGCCGTCGTTGATGTAGGCAAACATTCTCGTTTTGTTTGTGGCCGGATCGATCTCCAAAATGCGCATTACACGCGTCGTCTCACTCACCTCTTTTGACGGAAACGGCATTGTGTTTTGCACAAAGCCATAAATTTTTCCGGATGGGGTGATGGCTATGCCTTCAAAGCCGTGGTTCGGCTTGCGGTAGCGGAGCACAGTGTCTACACCGATCTGGTGATCGCCATTGCCGTAGGGCGAATACCGGGCAATCACTTTGCCAGAAGCATCGAGGTGCCAGATGCTGGTGCCAAACTCTTCGCATATCCAGAAGGTATTGTCTGCGCCTATGCAAATGCCCTCGGGATCAACACCCCATGGATCGGTTCGCAGCAGGTGGATGTTGGCTGGTTCCTGTGGTATATCCGCCCATAATATTTCGCCGGTATTGCCTGCGCCCACAGGCAGCGGCAGCCCCGAAGCATTAGTGCCATCGGGGCGTTTTACAGCTATTGTTTCCAATATGCGTATGCTGTCAGCATCGAGGTGTATGCGGTGGATCTTAGGGCAATAGTCAGGAAACGGGATCATTTTTTCTTTGCCCGTGGTTGCGCACTTTGTGCCGCCCGCATCAATGGCAAAGCCGCGATCTGAGATCGTGTAGAACTCGAGGCCAGTACCGGGCACGTGTATAAGCCCGGAGAAACCCGACTCGCGAACAGCAACACCCTGACATGTGCCGATGGCGGGTGATGTGTGGCAGGTGTACTTTTTCGCTGTGATCTGCCCGCTGGCAGTAGATACTGCTGCCCATGCAGCAAAAAGGATACTATATTTTTTCATCTTGATCAAAAAACAAAGAAACGCCATGATGATGGCAATCGGGTTATTTTAATTTTACCAAATTGTTACCAATGAATAGGTTGATACGCGAAAAAAAGAAGCGGCGCTGGAAATCGCAGCGCCGCTTTACCAAATGTTATCCGGAGTTACTGTTTGATGAATTTCATAGTGGTTATATCGCCGCTTGACGAAGCTTGTATGTTAATGTAGTACAGGCCGGAGGCAAGAGCAGATGTATTCAGCGAGAAGTGATCGCTGTCGTAGTTGCCGGTCAATACTTTCTGCCCGACCATGTTATAAACAACGACCGATTTTTCGCCCGCAGCGCCGCCATTCACTTCGAGCGTTGTGTTCGCGGGGTTTGGATAAAGCGAATAGACCGGTTCGTTAGTTATCGGATTTATACCGGCTGGCACAGTGAGTGTATCGCCTTCTACGGTCACATTATCCCACCTGTTATTTCCATTGTGTGTATTGTCATTGCCCTCGAACCTGACCCTGAAGACTAGGCGGGGATTTCCCTGCGTGCCATATGCCGAAGCAAGCGAGATGGTATGCAGCGTATAACTTGTTTGAATAGAGTCGGAAGTTATGGAGAGCCCGGTTGAGCCCCACGTGGCGCCGCTGTCGGAGCTATAGTCATAGTGCTGCACCAGCATGCCGCTGCCGCTTCTTTCGCAGGAGAAGCTTACCACAATATTCTTGTAATGCGTGGTAGGGATATAAAAGCGCAGTTCCATGCTGTCGCTGGGGTTGCGGGTACGCAGGCCAAAACCGGAGTCCGCTGCCATTCTTGCATTTACTGCACTGCCGCCGTAATTATCGATATAGGTGAACCCTACATGATAGAATGTAGTGTCGGGCCAGCTCGAAGAAACGCCCGGCTGGAGCATGTAAAGGATCTTTGCTTTAGAGGTGTCAAGCGTTGAATAGTCGGCTTCTATTCCATAGATACCAGGATTCGTGATTGTCGGTGCGACAACCGCGTTTGGAAGTGTATCCGACCAGTTGAAATTGTTGAAGTGCCAGTAGTGTATAAGTGTGGTCTGACCCTGTACGTGGCTGCTCAGGATCATTGCCGCGATAACGCATAATAATCGGGAAAGTAAGTTTTTGTTCATGCTCGCTGATTTTGCGTGCAAAGAAATACACCTATTGTTAAGAAAATATTACGGGAAGATTAAGAATAAATGGCCTTATGCAGCGAGAATGAGTTGGCGCGTATTGCGCTGTAGATGACAAGGCGCCTTAAACGAAAAAGCGTCGCGGTAGGCGACGCTTTTTCGTTCGTACAAACGCTCTTCTACTGTTTGGTGAAGTAGATTGTGGTAACCATCCCGTTCGCGTATTCATCAAAGCGAAAATAATATATACAATATGCGTGGCCTGAGGCGTT
>CAYNGS010000332.1:0-4326 GCA_964396625.1 uncultured Flavipsychrobacter sp. | reverse complement strand
GCTGATTCGGGCATGTATCATGTGATCAAGACAATTGGCAGCGCGCATGATACAGACAGTACACACGTGACGATACACCCCAGACCGCACACAACAGCGACGAACAACTCGCCGCTGTGTGCAGGCCTTGTGGATACCCTTGATCTGTATGCCAACCCGGATTCTGCCGGTGAGGTCTTTAGCTGGACGGGCCCCGGCGGATTCAGTTCCGGGCTGCAGGACCCTGTAATTGTAGGTACTGCTCCGCCCGGCATACCGCCGCCGGCTATGATAGGGATAGGTGTGTATACGGTCGTCGCGACCACGTCGTTCGGGTGTAAGGACACGGCCTATACGCTGGTGGATACGATAGCGCGACCTCATGCGCCGATCATTACGGACCCTACCCCATATTGCCAGAATGAAACATTCATACCGTTCACAGTAAGCGGCCTGGAACCCGGAGCAGTGGTGTGGTGGTACCCCGGATCATCGGGCGGAGTGGGCACTACGGTTCCATCCGTTGTAAACACAGCCATACCCGGCAATACAACAGTATGGGCCACGCAGAAGGTGGGCAGTTGCGAAAGCCCGCGCGGCAGCTTCACGGTGCACGTGATCACCACACCACCGCCGCCGGTAGTGAGCGGCATAACACAGTACTGCCAGTTCGTAGGGCCTGTAGACAGTCTGCTTGCCACACATACGGCCACCGGTGTACTGAGGTGGTATACAGTAGCCGTGGGCGGCGTATTCACCTATGCGCAGCCGATACCTAACATCAATGTGGTACCTGCGGGCGGCGCTTATCATTACTGGGTAAGCCAGATAGACTCTACGTGCGAAAGCCCAAGGACGGAAGTGATCATCACCATTCATCCCAAGCCAGCGCCACCTGTAATAAGCCCGCAATGGTGGTGCCAGTTGCGTACACCGCTGCAGGTATCTGCTACACCGAGCGGAGCAGGAGATGTGCTGCTGTGGTACGGCCCCGGAGTTACGGTAGGCTCAACAACAGCCCCAACCCCGAGCACAGCCATAGCGCCGGATACGATAGTGTACTATGTAACAGAGACATCATCCTTCAATTGTGTGAGCGACAGCGCCATAGACAGGGTAGTGATAAAGGCTAAGCCGGTACCGCCGGTAACGGCCCCGATAAAGTACTGCCAGTTTGCGCCGACGGTACCATTGAGCGGTCAGGTGGACAGCGGATCAGACTCACACCTGAACTGGTACTACAATGCGGGATCAGTTCCTGCACCGGTATATCCGTTCACAGATACCACTCCGGGCAACTACACGTGGTGGGTAAGCCAGACAGTGCCCAACGTGCAGGGATGTGAAAGTGACAGTGCCTCATTGACGGTAACGATCATATACAAGCCGGTGTTTGGCATCGGAGCGATCCAGCCATGGGTATGCCAGCATGATTCGATAACGATGTGGTATTCGGGTCCGTCGCTGTATGCCCCGGGCTATGCGTGGACACTGCCTGCGGGAGCATACTTTGCCGACCGTACGCACAGCAATGATTCACTGGTGATCGTGAAGTTTGACACGGCAACGCTGAACAACTATGTGCACCTGACAACGAGCGATGACAGCGGCTTCTGCCGTTCAGACACATCGATCAGGATAAAGATCATAAAACAGCCTACGGCACAGTCGAGCATAAAAGCAGATATCTGTCTCGGAGATACGGTTACGCTTGGTCTTGCCAACGAATCGATGGACGCCTATACGTACCTGTGGTACATAGACAGTGTGCTGATGTCGAATTCGGTGGCTATAAACATCATAGCGAGCAATTCCAACAGCGGCGGACCGTTCAGCGTAAGCTGGGTAGACAGCGGCCGTCACATCATAGTGGTGAAGAGTTTCAGCCAGGAAGGCTGTAAATCAGAGCCGTCGTACGACACGATAAATGTGCATACGATACCTGATGCAACGTTCAAGTTCTCGGGCAAGAACGGCGTGACGTGTCTTGAGGACAGTGTGCTGTTCACCGCCAATACGAAGGACTACAACAATGCATACAACTGGCAGCCTGCACATTCGTTCGACAATGAGAACACACCGGTGATCTGGGGCAGGGTAGAGCAGCTGCGCAGCATCATCACGCTGACGGTTACCGATCCGTTTGGTTGTGTGGCCACGGAGAGCAGGGAGATAGACCCGCAGACATGCTGTACGGTATGGTTCCCGAATGCGTTCACCCCGAACGGCGACAAGCTAAATGATGAATTTGAACCAAAATGCACAGGCTACCACCTGTTCCATATGTTCCGCATAGTGAACCGCTGGGGTCAGACGGTGTACGAGTCGACCAACAGCAAGGATGCTAAGTGGGATGGCAACTACAATGGGGTACCCCAGGATATGGGCACCTACTTCTACTACCTGAAGTATGATTGTGGCGGCAACACACTGGAGCAGAAGGGCGATGTGACACTGATAAGGTAATCAGGCATCGAAAGAATAAATAATGATACCACCGTTCTCACGGTGGTATTTTTTTTCAGGAAATTCAGAATGTATAAGCCTTCACGTATTGCATTTTTGTGTTGGCCCGCGTGCTGCTTACCTCGAAGTAATCGTAAAAGGTAGTGTCGCCCGGCACCTTGAACCCGATGACGTAAGTGTATGGCGCATTGCCCTTTCTTATAAGCGGCTTCAGATCTTCCCCGCCCTTGGGCATGGTAAGCTGCCCCTCGGCAAAATTAGGCCCGTAATCCGCGTCGATGTCGTACACGCCGCTTTTGATATTGCTGTCTGCCACTACTTTTACTGAAAATGTAAAATGATTCAACGGATCGTCAGTCACAGGCATTTCTGCAGTGGCAACTATCGTACCCGGCTTCGGGAACTGTTTTGCACTGCGTTCGTTGCCGGCGCTGCCGGAGTTATTGCAGGCGACATATAACAAGGTGGAAAGTCCGTAGCAAAACAGGGCGACTTTTTTCATGGCGGGCGCAAAAATAATGTATCTCGTTATGCCGTTGTCGAAATCGTATAGGAAAAATGGGATTTTTGACTTTTGATTTACATTGGCCTACATTTATGCAGATAAAATCCATTATTAAATGAACAATAGTTTTAACTTAAAATGGGCAATTCCGGTCATGGCATTAACCACCCAATTATTTCATAGCAGTTGCAATAATGCAACCAACGTTGCATCGCACACCAAAACAGATTCAACGGCACAAGTCTCAGACGGGTACGACAGCGCCTTTAATGTGGAGGCTCAGTCGTTCGCTGATCTGCAGTTGTTGCGTTACCAGGTTCCCGGTTTTAACGGCCTCAGTCTGCCGCAAAAGAAACTATCGTACTACCTCTACGAAGCAGCGCTGTGCGGACGCGATATTATTTACGACCAGAAAAGCAAGTATGGCATATTGCTGCGCAAGACGATAGAAACCATATACGGCACCTACAAGGGCGATAAGAATACGGAAGACTGGAAGAAGTTTGAGGTGTATTGCGGCAGGTTTTGGTTCAGTAACGGAAATCATCATCATTACAGCAACGAGAAATTTATTCCGGAATGTGCTTACGAATATTTTTCTGCAATACTGAAGAATAGCGACACGTCTGCGTTGCCAAAAGATAACGGTGAATCGGCGGATGCATTCCTGACCAGGATAAAGCCAATCGTATACGACCTGAAGTTTGAACCGAAGGTAGTGGATCAGCGGCCCGATATCGACAATATAGTCAACTCCTCAAATAATTTTTATGAAGGGGTAACACAGAAGGAAGTGGAGGCGTACTATGCGAAATTTGATACGAAGGGGAATGCCCCGTCGTGGGGACTGAACAGCAAGCTGGTGAAAGAGAACGGGCAAATAGTGGAAAAGCAGTGGAAGAGCGGCGGCATGTACGGTGCAGCAATCGATAAAATAGTAGGTTGGTTGCAAAAAGCATCGGATGTGGCAGAAGACAGCGTGCAGAAGAAGTCGCTGGACCTGCTGATAAAGTACTACCAGACCGGCGATCTGAAAACCTGGGATGACTACAACATAGCATGGGTGGGCGCTGCATCGCGTATCGACGTGGTCAACGGATTTATTGAAGTGTACCTCGACGCGATCGGTAAAAAAGGAAGTTATGAGAGTACTGTATCATTAAAAGATATGGAAGAAACAAAGAGAATCGAAGCCATAGCCAGCCAGGCGCAGTGGTTTGAGGATAATTCACCGATAATGCCGGAGCATAAAAAGAAAACCGTAAAGGGCATTACCGGCAAGGCAATAACGGTGATCGTCGAATCGGGAGATGCTGCGCCAAGTACACCGATAGGTATAAATCTGCCAAATGCCGAATGGATACGCAAGGACTATG
>CAYNGS010000331.1:0-4331 GCA_964396625.1 uncultured Flavipsychrobacter sp. | reverse complement strand
TCTGTATGATTCCACGACCGTGTCCACCGTGTTCACGCCCGGTACGTATACAGAAATGGTACTGACGGTTTCCACTCCTGCGGGCTGTACCGGTATCGACTCTGCCCAACTCATCGTGCATCCGGGTAATTTTGCTGTGCTGGACTCCAATTTCACCGTTTGCCCTCATGATTCTGTTCAACTGAGAGCATCGGGTGGGGTGGGCTACCGCTGGACCCCATCTATGTATCTAAGCGACCCGAATAGTGCCGCACCCTGGGTAAAAGCAATTACTTCGCAGGATTATACCCTCGTTGCAACCAGCCAGTATGGATGCAGGGATACGCTCGTTGCCCATATTACCGCGCTACCTAATGCCGTGCTGTATCTTGGTGATTCAGTTACGCTGTATCCGGGTGAGTCTTACCAGATAACGCCGCAGACCAACTGCGTGTCGTTCAGTTGGTTTCCTCCCGCCGGGCTTGATAATGCGCATGTTTCCAACCCGGTGGCTTCACCGGATATCAGCACTAAGTATGTAGTGCGGGGAACAACGGAATGGGGCTGCGTGGCTGTCGATTCGATCAGTATATATATTGACCCGTCGGATGCCATCGCGATACCAAATGCATTCACGCCGGGTGCTAGTGTAAATAATAAGCTTTATATTATAAAAAAAGGTATTGCCACGCTGCATTATTTCAGGATATATAACCGCTGGGGTAACCTTGTTTACGACTCAAACAACATAGACAACGGCTGGGATGGGACTTTCAACGGCAAAACGCAGTCATTTGACGTATATGTCTATGAGATCGAGGCAACCGCCAGTAATGGCAGCGTGTTCCACAAACACGGCAATGTGACCCTGGTCAGATAGATTAATTGCCACATTTTTTTACAGTTTGTGGTTTTCACATCTTTATCCTATATTTGCAATCCGAAAAATTTTATTGTTTAACGCAAAATAATTTCTATTATTATGTCGGTAAAGATTCGTCTTCAGAGACATGGGTCGAAAAAGCGCCCATTCTACTTCATCGTTGTGGCAAGCACGACAGCTCCCCGCGATGGTAAATTCATTGAAAAATTAGGTACGTACAATCCGTTGACGGTACCGGCAACTGTTCGCATCAGCCGCGAGCGTTCGCTTCACTGGCTTGATAAAGGCGCACAGCCAACCAATACCTGCAGAAGGATACTTTCCTTCAAGGGCGTGTTGTTCCTGAAACACCTGATGCGTGGTGTATCCCTGGGCCTGTTTGACGAGACAACGGCTATGGAAAAATTCGAAAAATGGAACGGCGAACACGAAGAGCTGGTTGCTAAACGCGAAGAAACACACCGTAAGCACAAGGCTGAGAAGCGCCACGAGACCATGAAGGAGTCTGTACGTAAGATCGAGGAAAAGAACATGACTCGTGCACAGCAAGTGGCAGAGGCGGAAGCTGACGCAAACGAAGGTGTTGAAAGTACTGAAGCAACTGAAACACAGACAGCAGAAAATTAATTAAACTGATTAATCATAACAAAAAAGCAACGACACCAGTCGTTGCTTTTTTGTTTTTTCCAAAACCGGAGGCTATTCTTTTTCGTTTTTGGCGAGATCGTTCACTTCGCTCTCGGCTATTCTCGACAACAGTGCATCGGCTTCTCTTTCCTCGGAAAGCGTTTCGTATAATAGTTCTGCGGCATCGCTGTAGCCTAATGTACGGGCCAGCGACACCAGGCCGCCATAAGTGGCCATTTCATAGTGCTCGGCTTTTTGCCCCGCGAAAATAAGGGCTACATCCCGTTGTGCAGAACCGTCGTCGGTATCGTCGATAAGGTCACTGCCTTCGTCAACAATGCCAGCCATTGCCGGACATTTTTTTGCTACAGCGTCTTCGCCAATAATGTAGAACACTTGCTCCAGGCGGGATACATGTGTTTTGGTTTGTTGCAGGTGGTTGCGAAATGCTTCTTTGAGTGTGTTTGATGTGGCTGCTTCCTCCAGTTTGGGTAGTGTCTTCACGAGCTTCTGTTCTGCCCAGTATATATCCTGTAGCTGGTCAGTGAAAAAGCTTTGCAGTTTTGGGTAGTGTATCAGTTTGAATGTTAACCGGAAGTTATTATCATCTCGGCTGGTTTTCTTCTATAAACTTTTCTAATTCTTTTCTCGAAGATTCTACAGCACTTGAGAGGACCTGAAATTTTTTTAAATCCATGATAGAATTATTATCCCTGCATTCTTCTATGTAGGAGTGAAAATTATTGTTGTTATTTGTAAAAATATGCGATAACTCAATTTGTCTTTCAAAGGTAGTCATAGTGGTTTGTTTTAGAATTAAAGATAATAAAAAAAGCGGCAATATTGCCGCCCTTATTATTTCCTTGTCTTTCGCTCCCTTAGCCTGTTTTCCGCCTCTATTTCGTCAGCATAGGCATAAGTAACGATGTCTTCAATAGTCATTGGTTTGGTGGTCAACTTAGCTTCCATTGCCGGAGTAACACGTAATGTTTTGTGTATCCGGCAAAAGTTGTAGTGTACAAAGTACAATGCTATTGCATAGCAATGATTTTCTATCTTCTTAGAAAAGGCGTTGGTCAATCTTGTAAACCTACGCATCTGCATTCTCATAGTTAAATTCTGTCTTTCAATGTAACTTGTTGATATGTGCATCGGGTTAGGGTCGCCAGAAACCCATTTCTTTTCAGTCCTTGTAATTTTAGCAGGACTGTATCTTCTTTCATTGCCGTTACCTTCTGGCAACCCGTATATTTTTATAAGCTGTGAGTAATCTATGTCGTTATCAAAAGCATTTTCGACGGCCTTTAAGTAGGCTTTAAACCCATCGGTGGTTAACTGTACCCTGTTCTTTAATCGGCTTGCTATGTCGTGCATAAATTCGTTTGCTGATTCAGCATCCCTTTGACCTACATAAAAGGAAACAGCTAATTTGCTGTCTGCGTCCATGCCCACCCACGTCCATGCGTCACCTGCTCCCTTTGTGTCAATGCCTTTATATTCCACTGTTTTCTGTTTGGCTCCAACAAAACTCCATATTTCATCGGCCTCTATTCTCTTAGAGTTTACATTAATGACAGTATCGTTATGGAACTGCTGACAAGCCCGTCCAACCTTCACTAACAACTTGCTTATTGTAGTCAATAGCTTATAAGACAGATAAATTATTGAATGATGCAGAAAAAAGGGCCTTAGAAGATATTTCTTTGTGCATATCGCATTTCTGTCACGAGTCTAACATTAGACTAAATAAAGATGATTTCCCAACCGTTAGTATATTACCAGGCACATTACAACTGGATGCAGTTAATGATGATCCAAATAAAGGAGTAGAGTTTGTATGATTTTTGAAAACATTTACAATGATGTCATAAACTCTTTCGGCAGTTTATGGAATTTCAAAGAACGAGGTAACTCTTTGGAAATAATCACCCCTTTTGCAACTACTTCCCATAAATTTATTTCTGTTTTTATAACGAAACAGGGGGAAGATTTTATCGTGTCTGATGGCGGGTGGATAGCTGATGGTGGCTACAGTAATACTTTCGATCGAAATATAGATTGCTATGCTAAAATTATATTACACTATATAGATAATTTTGATGTGCGGGAAACAAACAACTTAACCGGAGCGCCCTATTTCTATAAAAAGATAGGTAAACAAATAGCTGTGCCTTCATTGATATTCGATATGGCTAACTTTATTTCTTCCTTAGTTAGTTTATCTGGTGTTGAGTATGAAAAGGAAAAGAAATCGATTGACCTATTCAGCAAATCCGCCAACGACTATTTATCCAACACTTTTGTAGGCAACATTGACATAGGCGAATTTTTAGATAAAACCACCAAGCATGTAAAGCCAAACGCAATCATTAAAAAAGGTGGCGGAAAGGTTTTAGTTTTGAATTATATAACCGGAAGCACGGTTGATTATTTTAGAACAAGCATTGCTAAATCAACAGTAATTTTTGAACTGGCGGAAAAAAGTATTCTTAATACTATGGGCATGGTGGAAAAAAATATAGCATTTGTGGATGATAAGTCGCCCGGATTCGTGCCTTCCAAAGTAAGTGTGTGGCTGGATAATTTAACCGAAAAGCCACACACAAAAAGGGTGGATTGGACTAAGAAAGAAGAGTTGTTGCAGTTATGATCTATTTACCTTGAATTTTCTTCAAACTCTTCTTTACTTTCGGCTTGGGTTTTTCACCCGTAAGCATATCAACAATGCTTTTAGAATATTGTAGCGCATCTTGCTTTTCTTTTACTTTCTTTGCCATGTAACAAAGTTAGAAACAAAACTTTACACTATGAATATAAGTAAGGTAAGGTGTTTTATAAGTGG
>CAYNGS010000330.1:0-4331 GCA_964396625.1 uncultured Flavipsychrobacter sp. | reverse complement strand
CATTATTGATAGATGGCAAAAATTCTTTTTTTGTCTATCTTTGAAGATTCCGGTATTTTGGGCTTTTTAGGCCCGGATTATATAATAATATTGTCGCATTTGCGTTCTATAGGGTGAGTAAAAGGAATATCAAATTGAAGTTTAGGTTAATATCATTTTTTATATTAGGTTTTTTTCTGTTCCACAGCCTTACCTATACACATGCCGTCAAGCGGACGGTGGCGATGGAATATGAGGAGGATGCAGACTCTGTGCGTAAGAATAATGCAGACAGCGCGAGAGAAGCAAGAACGCGCATTGCAGACAGCATGAAGGATGCGCGCGCGCGGATAATGGACAGCACAAAGCTGGCGCGCAGGCATGCAACCGACAGCATGCAAAAGGCGCGCAAGCACATAACCGACAGTACTGCATCGATCCGTAAATATCACGATAGCAAACATTACAAAGACAGCGTAACACGTGCACGCACGGCCAAGACAAACTCCCTGCAAAAGGCCCGGCAGGCGCATATGGACTCGCTGAAGGATGCCCGCAAACAGCAAACTGATGCACTTACCGCATCCAGGAAGGCAAAAACAGACAGTGTGAAAGCAGTGCAGAAGAAACGCTCTGACAGCCTTGCCAAAATAAAGAAATACAAAACAAGCAAGCGATACGCCGATAGTGTGGCGATAGTCCGGCATAACCACCTGGACAGTATACAGACAGCCCAAAAAGCATCGCGGGACAGGATGGCGTCGATCCGAAAGCATTCGCTGGACAGCACCAACAAGGCACGTAAGCATAGCATGGATAGCCTTAAGACCGTAAGGACTAAACACATGGACAGCCTGAAACTGTTGCGTAAGCAGCACACGGACAGCCTTGCCAAGGCCAAGAAGGCGAAGGAAGAACTTGCGAAGGCGAAAGAAAAGAAGAAAGAGGAATCCATGAAGCTGAAGCTTGAGATCAAGATGAAGCAGAAGCACGAAGCCTGGTCCAATAAGTCGATGCTGAAGAAACGATGGTCACCGCTGCGAAGATTTACCCAGAATTCCTTTACGCATTACAACTACTACTATAACGCCAAAAAGAAAATGGACGAGGCGCTGGTGAACATGCAGCGATCCAGAAAGGAGAACTATGATTCCCTCATTGGCTTGTACCCGTTCGACCCGAACCGGGACTCTACCCTGCTGTCGTCGGATATGGACACGATCGTGCGTAAGATTTCCATAGGCATACAGATACACGACCCACGAGTGAAGTGGTCGAACGATCTGTACCTGCTGCTGGGAGAGGCTTATTACTACCGCGGCAGGTATGACAATGCGTCGACAGCATTCCGTTACATCATCAGCAAGGACGAGGAGAAAAAGAAAAAAGAAGCAGCCAAAAATGGCTACGGCAAGTACAGCAGCTCGAAAGAAGAGCCGTCGATAATGGAGGAAGAAAAGCGGTCGCGGCTGGCTTTTCTGAAACACAAATCTGTACATAATGAAGCTGTTTTATGGCTTGCCCGCACCTATACCGAAGCGCATGAGGCGGAGAATGCGGAGTCTGTACTGTCGCTCCTCGATTCCGACCCTAACTTCCCTAACGACCTGAAAGGAAGGCTCGCCATTGAAAAAGCATTTGCCTACCTGCAGGAACACAACGACAGGCAAGCGTCAAACCAGTTGTCTGTAGCGATAGATGATGACAACCTGCCCTACTGGCTGCGCATGCGCGCTGCGTTCCTCAACGGGCAACTGCTGCAGAATATGGGCGATCACAAAGAGGCTGCCGAGAGTTTCGAACGGGTGCTGACCTACTACCCTAAAGTGGAAATGGACTTCTACTCCCGCAAGTATATTGCCTACAACCGCCTGGAATCAGGCGAGAACGTGGATGCTGCAACCAGGCCGCTGAAACGAGTACTGAACGACGGCAAATACGTAAACTTCTACGACCAGGTTTACTATGTACTTGGAAGTGTTGCCGTAAAAGGAAACGACAACGAGAAAGCGATCACCTACTTTACCAAGAGCACGACCACTCCCAAAGCCTCGAAAAAGCAAAAGGCTCTCTCCTTTGTGGCACTTGGCGACGTATACTACTCTACGGCCAACTACCCTGCTGCAAAAAGGGCTTATGATAGCGCTTCAAAATACTCGACAGCAGCCTCAAAAGACAAGGGCGTGATCGCAGCAATGCAGAAGAACAAAGGCCTGGAAGAAATATCGGGACCGGCCAAGGTGATTCGTGACCAGGACAGCCTGATGGCGCTTTCCGCACTAAGCAAGAAAGAGCAATTGTCAGCGGTGCGCCGCTATCTCCGCCTGCTGGAACAGCGGCAGGAAGACAGTTCGCGCAATGCGTCGGTGATGGCAGCCTCGCCATCCGTACCGGCCGAGGCCGATGATAATCCGGAAGCGGCCAACTGGTACTTTGGCAATGCTCTGCTGATGCAGCAAGGCAGTACCGACTTCAAACGCAAATGGGGCAACCGCGCACTCACGGACAACTGGCAGCGCGCAGCGGCTGTGTCGCTGGCAAGCGGCGCGGGCAGTGGCGACGAAGAGGATGGCGAGGCCGCCGAAAAAGAAAATGGCCTGCCTACAGAAGAAAGCCTGCTGGCAAAGATCCCAAACACACCGCAGCAAAAAGAACTCTCTGCCAAAATAGAGCAGCGTGCATACATATTAATGGCAAAGGCCTACTACAAACAGCTTGAGGATTACAAACAATCTTCATTGACGCTGGACACCCTGGATATGCGCTTCCCGAATCATAACCAGAAAGAAGAAGAGCTATACCTGCGCTACCAGATAGCGCTGAAACAGGGTCAGCTTGCCAAGGCGCAACAATACAGCCAGGAGCTGCTTTCAAAATATCCCGAATCGGAGTATGCAGGCATACTGCGCCCGCGCAAGAGTGAGAGCAAGGCCGAGAAAAACACCACTGGCATGACTGTGCAGGCATATTTTGACGAGACGTACAACCTCGTAATGCAGCACCAGTATACCGAGGCGCTCATGCACGTGAACGTTGCCAAAAGGCAATTTGACAACCCCGCCTACGCTAAACGCTTTGAAGTGACCGAGGCTATGGCATATGCCGGCACCGGCGACTATACCATGGCAGACTCCGTGATCAGGAAGTTCCTGCACAGCTACCCTTCTGATACGCTTACGGCCTGGGCCACGAGCGTAAAGGACTACATAAAAGACATGCGCACCGGCGGAAAACCGTCGTGGTACAATGAGACCATTGCCGACCTGGCCAGGGCAGACAGCGCCAATAAATTAAAGCCTGTGAAACCGACAGCGGCCGTTGACAATAAGCCGAAAGTGAGCCCCGCCGTGCCACCTGCGGAGATACCTTCGAAGTACTCATACCAGGCCGACAGCGGGCACTACTGTATCATAGTGCTGCCGGGGCTCGACTCCAAGACATCAGGCCTGAAAAAGGCGATCAGGGATCTGAATGGGGGTAAATATTCATCCTCCGGCCTTAATGTGCTGCTGGACCTTTACAACCTGGACCTGGGCGTGCTGGTGGTGCAGAAGTTTGCCAATGCGGCAGATGCTAAAGGCTATATGAACGATCTGCTTGCATCTGATGCAATGAACGGATATGCCCCCGGCGAACTGAAAGTGCTGGTTATCACAGCAAACAACTACAAGAAAATGTTTGCCGATAAAGACACGCAGCCGTATTACAGCTTTTACAACGCTTATTATAAATAACCCCCCCGTGGTCAATCACAGGTGTTGCACTCTTCCATAAAAAAGGGTTTGAACGATTTAGAAATTGTGGAAAAAACCGAGCAACCGATGCCATGCTTAAGTTATTCCCAATATTATCTCTTATGCGCACATTGCCAATACAAATACTGCAAAAGGGATATTCTTCGTAAATTAGACGTACGGTTCCGTGAAAGATGGGACGAGAAACTATGCCAGCACACATTGCGACGCCGGAGGTGGCGCCTTATAATAAGACCGACGAAGAGGAGAAGAAAATAATCCTGCGGGAGTACCGTGCTCTATTACGTTCGCTGAAGGAAAGCCTGAAAAAGGGGGATAAGGCTTTGTTGCGCCACGCCTTTGAGATAGCGGTAGAAGCGCACAAGGACATGCGCCGCAAATCGGGCGAGCCTTATATACTGCACCCGCTGGCTGTGGCCCGCATTGTGGTGGAAGAGATAGGACTTGGCGTCACCTCGGCCATATGCGCCCTGCTGCATGATACCGTGGAGGACACGGAGATAACGCTGGAAGATATAAGCCGCGAATTCAACCCCTATATAGCAAAAATCATAGACGGGCTGACCAAAATATCGAATGTGGTGGACCTGAAAGCGG
>CAYNGS010000329.1:0-4332 GCA_964396625.1 uncultured Flavipsychrobacter sp. | reverse complement strand
GAAAGTGGGCAACAATGTGAATTGCGGTTGCTTCGGAAATAACATCTGGATGAAACCGTCCACATCATTAATTAAAAACGGAATACTGCTGATCGTAATTGGTGCGCTGATACATTATCACCGCGGGCTGAAGGTGCCGTGGTCAAACTTTATTCCGGCGGCTCACCTCGTGTGCGCATTCACGCTGGCGTGCCTGCTGAACCCCATCTTCACTCATTACAAACTCAATTTTGCCAACATCTATGCCGATCCGAAATATGCGCCGGCCACCGATCTAACTAAGGGAAAATATATACTTGCATTTGCTAGCCCGGAATGTTCCCACTGCCGTAGGGCAGCGTCGATAATGCACGAAATGAAAATGAAAAATCCGGCTATCCCGTTCTTCATCGTCGTTGGCGACACTACGGCAGATCTCAGCGATTTCTGGCAGTTCACACATGCGGAAGACATACCGCACTCCCGCCTTGGTGAGGAACCTTTTGATAAATACACCGGAGGAGAATACCCCCAGATAATGTGGGTAAATAACGGTTGGGTAGAAGCCAACATTACCTACCCGGAACTGGACCAGAAAGTAATAGAACAGTGGATGAAGTAAGATCATCTGAACGGTCCGGGCCGCTTGCAAGCTGTTATGAGGTTCAATTTTCCTTGACAAAACGCAGCACCCTGTTCTTGTCCTTACTCTTAAGGTCAACAAAGTATGAGCCGGGGGGAAGTTTTTTTGCGTCGATCTCGGTTTGCTTGCCTTTTATACTTTGTTCCACCATTTTTTTGCCTTCCATGTTTGTAATCGTAAATGAAATATAGGCGTTACTCTCTGTCTGAATGGTGAGTATACCATCAGCATCGATCGCGATGTTCACTTTGTCGTCCACAGGAGGAGGAGGAGGAGGCACAACAGGAACGTCTGTTTCTTCCTGCGCAGGTATGGATATAGGGCAAGAAATTCTATCGACAAAAACCGGCGCAACGGCAACGGGCAGAAAGACCGGGGAAAGGAAATGAAGATTGTACGGAGCACCCGATAGGGAGGGCATCCTGAATGGCACGGCTATACCTCTGAGGTGCGCAGGATCCGGGGATGCCGGGAGTTTCACAAGTGCAGCCGTTATAGAAAGCTGGGGAATGTGGACGGCAGCCGGAGCCATAACCGGCAACCTCGCGGCAACCAGGGGTTGCGGTGCGACGGCAACAGGCAAAGTCTCAGGCGGTGATGCCGTAACCGGGAGCGCTGCTGCGACGGGAGGACGTTTTATGACCGGTGGCGCTAGCAATACGGCCGACTGATGAGCGGGCGTGGCAGAAACGGTTATCGCTGGCGATATGGCTAATGTGGCCGGTCCGGAAAACGAAAGCCGCTTCATAGGTGGCGGAGTGACATGTGTTGCAGGCCGTTTTGAGATATGTGTTGGTATGGCTACCAGCGGCGATGCCGGCAGCTCGGCCGGTGTTGGCACAATGCTGTGTTTCAAGACCGGTACTTTTTTTAACGACAATGGCTTTTTCGCAATGATGATGGCAGCAGCAATCAGTGGCGCGGTGGCAATATGATCCAACCGCAATGGCGGGGGCGGCATTTTGACCCTGCGAATGACATGATTGCCGAAGTCAGCTATGTAGAGATCACCATTATGATCTATTGCCACATCCCGCGGCGATGACAGCTGAGCGGCGACCGCTGATCCGCCATCGCCTCGAGACCCTTTGCCACCGTTACCGGCCACGGTGGTGATAATACCATTCACCGAGATCTTTCTGACAACATTATTTCCTTCGTCGGCAACATAAATATTACCGAGATCATCAGTGGCAATACCGGCTGGCTTGCTGAGCCGCGCTTCGGTAGCAGGGGTGCCATTGCCAACATAGCCTTCCCTGCCATCGCCGGCTACCGTCGAGATCGTCCCATCCCTGCTCACCTTCCGAATGACATTGTTATAGGTATCTGCAAAATAAACATTCCCCGCATTGTCCGTCGCGACACCATAGGGACGATTCAATTTTGCCTGCCGCGCCGGTCCGCCATCACCGCGATAGCCGTCCTCGCCTGTACCGGCAAAAGTGCTGATGATGCCGCCCGGCGTGACCTTACGGATGACATGATTAACCTCATCCGCAAAGAAAAAATTTCCAGCGTTGTCGACAGCAACACCATTGGGCAACGAGAGCCTTGCTGCTGTAGCATTACCACCATCGCCGGAAAAACCCTGAACACCGGTCCCGGCAATGGTTATGACATTGCCTCCCGGAGTGATTTTGCGAATAATATGATTGCTGTATTCCGCCACAAAGATGTTGCCGGCAGGATCTACAAATATGCCGTGAGGGTAACTGATACGTTTGGAGCGCGGAAGCAGGTTTACACTGCCACCATGTGTGACGCTACCACCTGCAGTATTTAATTTGCGGTCGGGCTTAAATTTAAAAACGCTTCCAAACAATTCGCCGGCATCATAGTATTCGCCGATATACAGGTTGCCGGTATCGTCCACAGCGAGGCCATTTGGATTAGTGATGGCGTTGAGTATCTCAAAACTGCTGTCATTGGTGTTGTAAATTTTGTTGCCGGGGCCGGCAACAGTGGAAATAACCTGGGCTTGCGATGAGTAGACAATAGAAAAACTGAGAAGTAACGCAACAAGTATATAACGGCTGTAATTCAAAGTTGAGTGTTATTCCACTGCAAAAATAAGTAACATCCAACCACTTAAGTGTTAAAAACCAAAATTGCAGCGTTATAACGCGGGCTCGATTGGAATCTGAAAATAAAAGAAAATAAATTATCTTTGAAAAGCCCGGAATAAGTCCTTCAGACAGGTTTTGCTATTTTGACCAATCTCAAAATATTAACCATCCAATTTAACATCTATGAAAAGTCATATACTTGCGATTGCGTTTTTGTCCATGCTGCTATGCGCAAGCAGCTTACTTACCGCACAGGTGGCAATAACTAAGGCGGGCGGCGGATTGCTGATATGCACCAACACTGCACCTGGCGGTATAGCCCCCGGACCAACGACGCTGGATACGCTACGAATAACGGAAACCACAAACAGTGATTTCGCCAATGGCAACGATACACTGATCCTCAAGCCGCCAACCGGCTGGAAGTTCTGGGCCGGAGTTACTACGGGGATTGCCTATTTTCCGTATGGAGGCGGAGATATTTCAGCGGATGATCTGCTATGGAGCGGGGACAGCATCGTTTTGCATATCGGAACATCGGGAATAACGAAACGAGACACGCAGCTTATCTATGGTATACAGGTGCAACCAATGTCGGACACAGCGGCACCGGGATACGTCTATGCTTTTTACGTGAAAGGAATATCGGGCATAGCAGCAGGGCCGACTGGTACAAATTTCGGAGACCTTTCGCTGTCTCCTTCAAAGATCGCCGGCAGCCCGCTGATGTGTATTACCGGATATGATACGCTTTCTGACGCCAGTAGCAGCGGTGCGTGGAGCAGCACCAATACTGCTGTTGCTACAGTTGGGGCTCTGACCGGAATCGTGGGCGGGGTATCTGGGGGAACAGACACAATTGTTTACACCCTGCCCTCTACCTGTGCTGTTCACAAAACCATTTATGTAAATCCATGCACGGAAGCAACGCCTTATATACCGCATAACGATGATGCGGTGGATATTTATCCGAACCCTGCCGATGATAATTTTTCGATCAGGATGACAACAGGTGCATATCAACACTATACGATCAAAAATCTGCTTGGGCAAATGCTGGTGCACGAACCTTTACTAGGTACGGAAACATCGGTAGATATCAGGGATATGCGACCCGGTCTTTATCTCATTTCTTTTTCAGGAAGCGCCGGGAATGTGACACTGAGATTTATAAAGAGATAGCGATCAGGCATCGGCCAGCCCACCTCTTCCCGCATGTTGCCATTACTGTGTTGAAAAATGTTCCCATTCTTAAATACAGTTCTGCCTGCTGGGATAAGGTACTGCAGCGCAGTCCCTGAGTTTTATTAGCTTTTTGCACCAGCTCAGCGTCTTCATTTCCCATTTCAACCATTTTTCTATTTTAAAACACATAGAGAGGTATAGTTTTTTGGC
This sequence comes from uncultured Flavipsychrobacter sp., assembly GCA_964396625.1. GTDB lineage: Bacteria > Bacteroidota > Bacteroidia > Chitinophagales > Chitinophagaceae > Nemorincola. The sequence goes on along the minus strand of CAYNGS010000329.1, from coordinate 246 downwards.
AGGTACCGTAAAATTTATCAGCATTTAAAAACTATGACTATGAAAACGAATCTATTGTTAATTGCGGCAATATTCACCGCCATCACAAATTCAATGGCCACTGTTCACACTGTATCGGCTGGCGGAATGGCGTTTACTCCTGCCAATGGCGTAACAATGCATCCGGGCGACACGATAATGTGGGTGTGGACAGATGGAGTGCATACTACGACCAGCACGAATATTCCGCCCGGAGCAACCCCATGG
>CAYNGS010000328.1:0-4340 GCA_964396625.1 uncultured Flavipsychrobacter sp. | reverse complement strand
CCACAAATCCCTGCGCAGGATTAAACACGTGCGGATTCTCGCGCATCGGTATCAGTTCCTTCCAAAGGGTTGCGCTGTCGCTGCCATCCATCACAAACCGACCCTGCTCTTTCCATTTGTTTACAAACTGTCCCTGGCCCCAGATGGCTATGTTTCCTTGTCTGTCAGCATATCCCATGTTTTGGCCGGGGCACTGAAAGTTCATGATGCCGTCCACAAACTGGCTATAATTTTTTGCCCGGTTCATCAGGTATACAGCTAGCAGTTCGTTGGTACCCCTGTGTCCCATCCAGCATACTGCCAGCATTTTATTCAGCCCGTCCTTGCTCCGGTACTTGTCATCATACATCACCGGGCCGTGTATTGTATAGTTTACGGTATCTGTAAAATCAGGCCTGCCCTTCACAGAAATTCGCTCTATCCTTTTCGCGAAATCAAGCTGCTTACCTGCAAACCAGTATTTGTTTTTATCTTCTTTCACTTGCTTTATCAGGTAAAAATCTTTTACATCACGGTAGTTATTCGTAAAGCCCCAGGTAAGACTATCATTGAATCCTATGATCACGCCCGGCGCTCCCGGCAGCGATGCGCCATATACATTCATATCCGGCGTTTGCAATTGCACTTCATACCACAACGACGGGAGGTTAAGACCCAGGTGCGGGTCGTTGCACAGTATAGCTGCGCCGCTCGCCGTGCGCGCGCCGCTGATGGCCCAGTTGTTGCTGCCCTTGCCATCCTCTCTTTTTTCACCGAAGTCCCCTGGCTTAAAATGGGGAAATGCTACACTGTCGGGCGGTGCAACCGGCGCAGATAAAGATGGCTTTTCAAATACCATGCCCTTCGGTATCACTGGTGTGCTGCCTTGTATATCCTCCGGAAATATCAGGTCCAGCTCCGCCTTCGGCAGTACTTCGCGCAGATAGGTGAGCGCTATGTCATCAGTCTTTCCTGTGAGATCATCGGCCATATACTTCAGCAGCAGCGATGTTTTCAGGTTTGTCCACGGCTCGGGACAAAACCCCATCAGCTTATATTCAAGTGGGTACGACCTGTAGTTTAATGAAGCAATGTAATTATTTATGCCCTCTGTATACGCATCCATCATCACCTTCGTGCGCGGCTCTGCTTCCATTGTCTTCAATGAGTTCTCTGCACCATATACCATGCCCTTGCGCCGCTGGTTCCTATCAAAATCAAATGCCTTGGGGCCTACTACTTCACTCACGCGTCCCGCAGCAGCCCTTGTCTCCATATCCATCTGCCAAAGCCGGAACGAGGCATGGATATAGCCCTCAAGAAAATACAGATCGTGATCATTAGCGGCACAGATGTGCGGCACAAGCCGCTCATCAAACCACACCGATGCATCATTGTGTATTTGCGAAAAATTATGATTGACCGAATAATCCTCGTTTACAGGTTCAGCATTTGCCCAGCAGCCGTTTATCGGGTCCACCAGCCTGCCGATAGCGGGCAGAGCGCCTATCGGGTGGTCCAGCAGGTATACAAGGACCGTCGTAATAACCAACAATCCCCAGCCTCTAAACGCGCTTTTCGGCTTTGCCTGTTTGCTCATTCCTTAGATCTGAAATGTAAATTTAGCGCTAAACCGGCTCTTTTCTTACACCGGCCCTAAAATACGCAACAACAGGTTAGCAGGCCGGACCTGTTAATTCAGGGGAAACTGGATCTCGTACCTCTTGCCAGGCTTCACAGTTAGCTTGTGCGCCCTCAGCCACGGATTGTACATCTTCAGCATTTTATACGTGCTGTGATTTTCTTTGGCGAAATCATTCAGATTAGCAATAGACTGATCCACAACCACCGTTCTCGATTTTAGTGGCTTGTACTCTTCCTACGACGAGATCATAAAACCAAAATTCTGCGCGTGCGAGAGCAGGTATTTCAGCGCCAGTATCCTGAATACGTAGCGATTCGTCTCATCCGGAAAGATCATATCATAATAGTTGGTCGACTCCTGGAACTCACTCTGGTTCGCAAATCCCGCCTGTCCGCAATTATAGGATGCCGCCGCCGCAGTCCAGTTGCCGAATTTTTCTTTAGCCTCTTTGAAATACTTGCAGGCGCCATCGGTTGCTTTTACCACGTTGAACCGGTCGTCCACTTCGTCGTTTATTTCAAGGCCGTACTTGGGACCCGTATCCTTCATAAACTGCCAGAAGCTTGCAGCACCTACTGCAGACAGCGCATTCTGCTGCAGCGAACTCTCGGCTATGCACACATACTTAAAGTCCTCAGGCACATCATTTGCCCGCAGCCTCTCTTCTATGATCGGGAAGTAACGCCCGGCAAGCTTCAGCACATAAAGCTGGCTCCCGTGCAGGTAAGCATTCGACAATAATTCCCGGTCCAGCTTTTCCCTTATGTCCTGCCGGTCCAGTGGCACGGCCTCCCCGCAAAAATCCAGGCTCACCGGCAGCGATGGTGCATACCACTTATATTGCGGCCTTCCTTCAGGGCTCACTTCTACCGCGGTCGTATTTGCATCTATCTTCTTTAAGGCTATCCCCGTTACTACTGCCACACCTATACACAGGCCGGCAAAAAAATAAAGTATATGTCGTGATCTTGGTTGCATTAATATAGTTTGATGCAATAAATTTAGCCATATTCGACCGAACGCCGGCCGGCGTTGCAACTATTAACCATTGGTTAGCATATTACCGTACTGCTATAAAAGAGGTTACCACCACATGGCGATAACCTCTTTTGCGTTGGCAACTTCTTAGGATCGGCTTTTATTTTTCTGCAGTCGGGTTGCCAATGATCTGCATGAGCTCATCATACTTGGGCTCCAGTATTATTTCGGTGCGGCGGTTCTGCGCACGGCCTTCCGGTGTTTCGTTCGATGCTACGGGCACATAGTAGCTACGGCCGCTGGCGATCAGTTTCACCGGCGAAACCCCATATTCGTCTATCAACACGTGCGCTATCGAAGTAGCCCGGCCGGTACTCAGCGCCCAGTTGTCGGGGAAGGCTGTAGTATGTATTGGTTTGTTATCCGTATGCCCCTCTATGTCAACATTTATGTCCGGGTTGGCATTCAGCACACTGGCCACTTTCGCAAGTGCTTCCTTACCCCTTGGGTTCACCTTTGCGCTGCCCGAAGGGAACAATAGGCTTTCTTCCATACTGATGTATACCCTGCCGTTCTTCATCGTTACCATCAGCTCGCTGCTGGTGAAACCGGCAAGTGCGTCAGCTATCTTTTTCCTCAGCGCTTCAGATGCTTTCTGTTGATTATCAATGAAGGTCTCCAGTTGCTGCACGCGTGCCCGCTGTGCTGCTACCTGTTCTTTCGACATATTGAGTTCACTATTGGTCCTGCTGAGCTCGCTGTTGGTTCTGTTCAGCTCATTATTTGCATTTTCATTGGCGTTTCCTAATGCGCCTACCCTTCTGTGCAGCGCATTCATGCTGTCTTCCAGCGCTTTTAGCCGGGTGTTGAGTACCAGGTTATCATTGGCTGCCTGGTTTGCCCTGCTTCGTGCCGCCACGTACTTACGTTTCGATACGCAGGAGGTCAGAATTAGCGTGGCCAGTATCATGCAGGCCACCGTGGTTAGTATCCGTTTCATAGCGTTGTTTTTACAGAACGTTGTAAAAACTGTGCCAGTGGCATGAGCAATCAGACTTAATAGCCCTGACAGCATAAAAAATGGCTGTTTCGTCGAAACAGCCATTTAACAATTCCTATACCGATATGCATTAAGCTAAGACACCATTGATAAACAAATTGCTGGTTAACGATCTACTTCGCCTGCACGTCCATCAGTTGCATCAGCTCGTCCAGCTTGGGCTCCAGTATTATCTCGGTCCGGCGGTTCTGACCCCTGCCCTCGGGCGTACTGTTTGGCGCTACCGGGTCATACTGGCTGCGGCCGCTGGCTATAAGCTTCTCGGGCGATACTTTATACTCATCTATCAGCACATGCGCTATCGACGTGGCCCGCGCCGTACTCAGCGCCCAGTTGTCGGCATACAGCCTGTTGTGTATCGGCAGGCTGTCGGTATGCCCTTCCACATCAATATTAATATCTGCATTCGTGTTCAGCACGCTGGCCACCTTCGACAGGGCTTCCTTTCCTTTCGGGTTCACCTCCGCGCTGCCCGATGGGAATAACAAGCTCTCCTGCATACTGATATAGACTTTGCCATTCTTCATCGTCACCGTTAGTTCGCTGCTGTTAAAGCCTACCAGCGCATCCGCTATCTTCTTCTTCAACGCCTCTGTAGCATGTTTCTGCTGGTCTATCAGTGCCTGCAGTTGCTCCAGGCGTTTGCGCTGGTCGGCTATCTGTTCCTTGGTACTGTTC
>CAYNGS010000327.1:0-4352 GCA_964396625.1 uncultured Flavipsychrobacter sp. | reverse complement strand
AATTCATCTCCTGGTTGTAACATAAGTTCGATTTTTTTTTTGCCGCGAAAGTAACAGATTTTGGCTACGGGTGTATTGCCGGAAAATTTTTTTAATTAAATAACCGAACGGACATATTCTGTTCAAATCCTTTACAGGTATATGTTTCGGGCGCTAAGGGAGGGTTAAATAATTGTTAGGAAGGCTTTTTATTAAAGATTTTACATTTATTTAACTAATAATTGCTACCTTTGCGCCGCCAAAAGGGGAGAATGGAGTGCATAATTCAGGCAAATTATAAAGTATGATTTCGCTAAATTATGGATTTTTTCTTTTTGACCAACTTTTTGAAACATATTTTTTTACATAATAAAAATTAAGGCTATGGCTTTCCAAAACAATCTCGTAGACAACATGGTTAACGCACAGAAAAAAGCGTTTGAAACCATTACTGAAACAACAAAGAAATATACCGGCGACAACAATCTGCTCAATGACACTATTGAGAAAGGCACTGAGTGGTATAAGAACTGGCTCGAAAGCCAGAAGGCTTTGTTCGACAAAACAACCGGCAAGGCTACTGCTGCTACAGAAACTGTGAAGGAAAATGCTACTAAGATGACCGACTTCTACGAAAACTGGCTGAAAATGCAGATGAACTGGTCTAAGCAGATGTGGGAAATGAACCAGGAAGCTGCAAAGAGTTTCACCACTGGCGCCAACACAAACTCAAATCCATTCACTGCATGGCAGAACACCATGAGCAATTGGAGCAATCCTATGAACAGCTGGATGAACAATATGCCAAACATGAACTGGATGAGCAACATGCAGAACATGAACCCTATGGATGCATTCAAGGGCGTTAACGATACATGGACCAATATCTGCAACCAGTACTACAGCATGATGAACAACAACTTCGCTGAGTGGCAGAAGAGCATGGAGAACGGTACCGTTCAGGATGCTTATAAGAACATGGTTAACGTTGGCGAAGGCTTCACCAAATTCGCAGAAATGTGGATGCCGATGTTCAAGTCTATACAGGACAAGACATTCAACATGGATATGTACAAGCAGTTCATGAGCCCTGAAATGTACAAAGACCTGATGGACAAGTATTTTGGTTTTATGCCGGAAAGCAGCCGCCAGTATTTCAACAACATGACATCGATGATGAATGATGGCATGAAGCAGATGAGCGGTGCCGGTATGAACGGTTATCAGCAGATGCGCGGTATGATGAATAATTCAGGTTTCAACGGCGCGCAGGCTTTTGGCGAAATGAATAATGCATACAATGCATGGCACAAAATGATGGCTGAGGCTGCAGCCCCTTTCACAAAGCTGATGGGTGCCAACAAAGAAATGAAAACAATGCAGGAGTGGAATGATATTTCAAACCGCGTAATGGTTTATAATATCAAGAACGCCGAACTGCAGTATATGATCTATACCCAGGGTGCCAAGGTGATGGACGCACTCGCCGAGAACGTTGCTGCCAAGGTTAAAGATGGCAAAGACGTGTCGAGCATGCTGTCGTTATACCAGGAGTGGCTCAACATCAGCGACAAGGTATACGTATCATTGTTCGAAAGCGACGAATACAGCGCCCTGATGTCTGAAGTAAGCGCCCTGCAGATGAAGCTGAAGAAAGACATCGAATTGCAGATGGAAAAACAAATGTCCGGCATCCCGGTGGCTACACGCAGCGAACTCGACGAACTGTACAAAGCTATCTACGACCTGAAGAAACAAGTACGCCAGATGGAGAAGATGATGGAATTTGAAGTGGAAGAAGAAGCACCCAAGGCGACTGCGAAGAAAACAACAAGGAAATAGGAGAATAATGGTGATGCACTGCAGAGGGCGCAAATCGCGCCCTCTTTTTTTATGCGGTCCGTTTATCTAACAGCCAGGAAATTGTGGATGTATTTATTCACTTCATCAGCCTTCTCCCATTGTACAAAATGCCCGCAATCAGGTATCATCACCAGCGATGCATTCGGCAGCATCCTTACACCGTCTTCTGCTATTTTTTCTGTCGATGTGTGGTGTATCAGTTTGTTGGGAATGAGCGCATCCTTTGCCCCATAGATCACCAGGGTTCGCTGCCTTACAGTGTCCAGCTTATCCGTCACCGGTTCTTCCAGCATGCCCCTGATGCACGCCTCCACCATTTTGCGATAATAATTGAGCTTATAGGTCTTCATGATCTGGATAAGCTCTTTGATAATGCTTTCTCCCTGTGAATGATGCTTGTAAAAACTATGCTCGATGGTCTTTCGCAGGCTATGCTCGTCCGATGAGATGGCGTCCAGCATCTGCAGGGTAGCATAGTACATCGTTTTGTCCAGTGCTGAAAATGTCTCGAACCCCGCCGGGGCGCACAGTGCCAAAGTATCTGCACACTGTGGGTGGTTGATCAGAGTGGTCAGCGCCACCTGGCCGCCCATCGAGTGTCCCACTATACACACTTTCTGTAACCCCAGTGTCCGGATAAAATTGTTTATCGTTTCTGCAAAGAATTTCATACTGAACGGATGCTCGTTCTGGTCAGAGAGGCCATTACCCGGAAGGTCTAAAGCAATACACCTGTAAAATTGTTTCAGAAACTCAATGTTCTTTTTCCACACCGGGGCATAGTTGGCCAGGCCATGTATGAATAGTAGTGTTTGTTCTCCTTTTCCTTCGTCAATATAGGCAACATTACAATTATCCGGAAGCGTTATGAACTGTGGTTTGTATGGATATGTGATCAAGTCAATCAGTTAAATGTTTCAAAGATAATTGTATAAGAGCTAAAAAGGACAAAACACCTTATGGAGGTTCACAAGACATTGCACGCACCCGATCCGAAAAATAATGCATAAGAATTTGGCATGATTATTGCCTTTTGAAATATGTTTCATTATTCCTTATGCGCACACTATTCTCATTGCTCCTTTTCTTGGGCTTGCTTCCATTCGCCGCTTTTGCCACCAGGCGGGGAAGTTCTATGATATCGCTTAGCTCCGGCATTGTTACATTCGATGACTACAGGGGCGTTACCGCAACTTCTTACATGGACATACCTTATGCTTATTCCTCCGCCGTTTTCGCAACCTATCGGTATTTTATCACCGATCATTTTGCCATCGGTTTGAGTGCAGGTCTTGACGACGTGAAGGGAAACCTCACCTACGGTAATCCGAAAGCCAATGGCAGCGGCATGGAGGGCACAGCGGGCACATACATACGGCATGCATACACGGTAGCTCCCGAATTTTTTCTGAAGTACCGCGAGAAAGGAAGAACCATGCTGTATGGATATTGCGGCGTCGGCTACACGCTATCCAAAGTTGAGAAAGCGTATGACCCGCAACTGTATGCAAACGTTTACCAGAATGGCGTCAGCCCCTACCCGGCCGGTTTACCAAATTATCTTTCTGCCCAGAATCCGCTATATGTCAACGATAACCACATAAATGCTCAGGTAACGGCCCTCGGAATAAGCATCGGGTGGGAGGTGGCATGGCATATTGAATTTGGTTTTGGCTACAAGGGCATTATCAACACCGGGTTGACACTTAAACTTTGAACGCGATGAAAAGATATCTGCCTGTATTGTTCCTGTCGCTGCTGTTAGCTTCATGCTTTAAATACATTAAGATTGACAACAGTCTCAAGTATACGGTCAGCGGATTTCACGACGTAACCATAGACCAGAACGACTCTTGCTTATTTTATTTAGGTGTACAACTTTCATCCGGTGATCCCACAAATGAATACATCACATTTTCGGTGAGTGGTCTGCCCGACAGTGTGTCCGTGAACCACGACACTATTACTTTCCGTCCCAACTACGGTTTCGCATTGGTATTTTACGCTCATGGACCCAAACCCGGTGTGTACCCCGTTACTCTAAAGATGGTCTCTCCTTCCATGGGAACAAAAATGTACACGTTCAACCTCACAGTTACCTCACTGTTCGACTGCACACCTCAGTTCAGTCACAGTCAGGTATCGTCGTACGATGGTCGGTATGATGTGCAAATATCCGGTGGCTACACCAGCAACGTTTATGGATATGTTAGCCGGATTGGTTGCGACACACTCCATATCAAAGTTATCAGGGACAGCATGGAGCCGGGATCCGAGCCGCTTGGTATGCCCTATACCGTTGCTGAGTTTTCAGCAACCGTCAATTGCTCAGCCAATTTACTGAATATTTTCCGCCAAAGCGCCAACGGATTCCAGCAGACGAATGAAACAATAAGTGGCACCGGAACCTTTGTACCGGTCTCGGCCACCTCGGCCACCACCACTATTAATGACACGATTTATTCCGGCTCTCAGGTCGTCGGCACCAACACATTCACCATTTACTGAGG
>CAYNGS010000326.1:0-4363 GCA_964396625.1 uncultured Flavipsychrobacter sp. | reverse complement strand
TGCCCGCGAAGTAAAAGTCGGTGATACCATTACCACACTGGCAAACCCTACGCAGGAGATCGTGAAAGGTTTTCAGGAAGTGAAGCCGATGGTATTCGCAGGAATATTCCCCGTGGAGACAGATGATTTTGAAGATCTGCGCGACTGCATGGAAAAACTGCAGCTCAATGACGCATCGCTCACCTTTGAGCCGGAAACATCGCAGGCGCTCGGCTTCGGCTTCCGCTGCGGCTTCCTGGGCATGCTGCACATGGAGATCATACAGGAACGCCTGGAGCGCGAGTTCAACCAGACCGTTATCACGACTGTGCCCAACGTAAGCTTTCATGCCTATAAAACCCGGGACAAGAATAAGCTGATAGTGGTGAACAATCCCAGCGAAATGCCGGAACCCAGCAGCATAGACCGCATTGAAGAGCCGTTCATACGTGCACAGATTATCACGCTGCCCGACTATATTGGCAATATCATGAGCCTGTGCCTCGGCAAGCGCGGACTGCTCATTAATCAGCACTACCTCACCCCTACCCGTGTGGAACTGATCTTTGAAATGCCGCTGACGGAGATCGTTTTCGACTTTTACGATAAGCTAAAGTCCTGCACACGCGGTTACGCCTCATTCGATTACAACCCCCTCGACTACCGCGAAAGCGATATCGCCAAAATGGACATATTGCTGAACGGCGACCCGGTGGATGCACTGAGTGCACTCATTCACCGCAGCCGCTCGCAAGACTTCGGGCGCAAGCTGTGTTCCAAGCTTAAAGATCTGCTGCCAAAGCAGCAATTCGTGATAGCTATACAGGCGGCCATTGGCGCTAAGATCATAGCCCGCGAGACCATCTCTGCTATGCGCAAGGATGTGACTGCAAAATGCTATGGCGGCGATATCAGCCGTAAACGCAAACTGCTGGAAAAGCAGAAGGAAGGCAAGAAACGCATGCGCCAGATAGGCAGCGTAGATGTGCCGCAGGAGGCTTTCCTCGCTGTGCTGAAACTGGATTAGAGAATAATCTTTAACTTCGTAAAAAGTATCTATGCCTGTCATTTCTTTATTTCAAGGACTGATCATTTACATGTTTTACCTGGATAATAAGCAACACAATTTGCCGCATATCCATGTGAAATATAATGATCAAAATGCCGTTTACAGTATCCCGGATGGCGATCTGTTGGAAGGAAGCTTACCTGCTGCAAAACAGAAATTGATATTGGCATGGATAGAACTCAGAAAGGAAGATCTCATGGCTGACTGGCAATTGGCTATTGCGGGTCAGACGATATTCAAAATTGAACCGTTAAAGTGATAAGGCATGAATCCGCGAGTACAATCGGTCAAAGTTTTAAAAGATTATAAACTCGAACTTGAGTTCTCGAATGGAGAAAAGGGTATTTTTTCGATGCAGCCTTATCTTGATTATCCTGTTTTTCTGCCATTGAAGGATTATGCACTTTTTTCCACGGCGAAAGCTACAATGGGGTTTGTTTCATGGAACGATGATATTGATATGTCGCCTGATACACTATATCTTGATTGCAAAATTATCGGGGAAGCGTGATTAAAAGAATACAGCCTGCCTAACTTAATACCCAACTATCTATGTGGATGATTCATCTTGTGGCCAACATAGCTGCCAGGATAATCGTTGCCGCCGCACACCCCGTCCGACTGGTCGTAAGTGCAGGTTACCGAATCTTTTGTCACAGTGAACTGATAGTTGTTAAACCCGTCTCGGTATTTCATGACCGACACATACTTACCTGAGTCGTTTGTATTACAAACACCTGTTGTCATCAATACCTTTGCATTCCCGATTGAATTTGAGTAAATAACAATTGTTCCAGGTTTGTCATATTGAATGTACAAAGTCCCATAGCCCGCCGGCACAGAAAAAGATGGATCATACATTGGGGTTTCCTGCGTCCAGCGACCGTAAAAGGTATCTGTAGTGGGCGCAGCAGTCGACGGCACCTGCACAACCGAGGCAGCTATTTTTGAAGAATCAGTTGCCGCATCTGTAAGCGGTGTTACAGTCTGCTGTTTCTTGTCGCAGCAGGCAAAACAGGTAAAAATGATGGAGACCGAAAATAAAACAACAGAGAATCTCATAAGGGCTTTTGCAATACTAACGTTCTTCCTGTAAAATTATTATGTGCAGGTGATGTTATGAAAAACGTTCTCATCGGCCCGGTTTATTCACTATCCAGAATACCAGCGAAAACACCAGGCTTAGCAGCAGCATTGTAGTGATGGGAATAAACACCCTGAAGTTGTCCCGCTCTATGCGTATATCGCCAGGCAGCCGGCCCAGGAAACGCAGCTTATCCCCCGCCAGCCAGACAACGACGCCGGCGATAACGACAAGCACACCAGCGAGTACTATCAGTTTTCCCAGCCTCTCCATCAGTTAAAAATTTTCGACGATTCCTACTTACCCCGCAGCACACCGATACAATCCTTCAGCGAAAGCATCTGCTGTTCACCTGTAGAAAAATTCTTAACGCTCACCATTCCCTTTTCCCTTTCCTCATCACCCGGCAGCAGCACAAATGCAATGCCGCGCTTATTGGCATACTTCATCTGCTTGTCAAACTTGGCAGCATCGGGATATATTTCAGCCGCAATATCGGCCTTTCTCAATTGCTGTAATATATGCAGGGCATAGGTTTCATTTGCCCCACCAAAGTTCACGAGCATAGCGACTGTACCCGAGGCAAGTTGCTCGGGAAAAGCATTCAGCTCTTCCAGCACATCATAAATGCGGTCTATGCCAAACGATACACCCACACCCGACAATCCTTTCAATCCGAACAGGCCTGTGAGATCGTCATAGCGGCCGCCGCCACCAATACTGCCCATTTTTACATCAGGGTGGCTGCACACCACCTCCACAATCACGCCGGTGTAGTAATTGAGCCCGCGCGCCAGGCTGATATCCACCTCGATCCCCGACCCCAATTCCGGATTACCGATTGCTAATTCCTTATAATACGCTAGTGCCTTGCTTACCTCGTTTATGCCCTCAATCCCTGTGGCGCTGTGCTGCATAATATCTGTGAAAGCCGCGAGTTTGTCATCATTGTTACCCTTTACATTTATCACGCGCTCTATCTGCCATATGCCATCATCAGCTATTCCACGTTCCTTAAGCTCATTGGCCACACCTATCCACCCTATTTTGTCCAGCTTGTCGAGGGCGATGGTAATGTCTGTCATCATCTCAGGTCTACCGCACAGCTCCGATAGTCCTGCAAGGAGTTTGCGGCTGTTTATCTTAATGGCCACCGGGATCTTAAGCGCCTGAAATGCCTGCTGGTAAACGCACAGCAACTCCGCCTCATTGATCAGCGATGTGCTGCCCACCACGTCTGCATCACATTGCCAGAACTCGCGATAGCGGCCCTTTTGCGGCCGGTCGGCCCGCCATACCGGCTGCATCTGGTAGCGGCGAAACGGGAAAGTAAGCTCATTCTGGTGCATCACCACATACCGGGCAAAGGGTATGGTAAGATCGTAGCGCAGCGCCCGCTCTGTCACTACCGGCGATGAATAGGACTTGCTCAATACCCTGTTCCATTCGGCATTCAGCTTCTCTTTGTCTGCATCTTTTTTCTCATGCAGTCCGTTATTAAGTATTTTAAAGATCAGCCTGTCCCCCTCCTCCCCATACTTGCCGGTAAGCGTCGTAAGATTTTCCATAGATGGCGTCTCCAGCGGCTGAAAACCATACACCTCAAATATGGTACGAAGGGTATTAAAAATATATTGCCGCTTGCGCACTTCTGCCGGCGAAAAATCGCGGGTGCCTTGCGGTATTGATGGCTTAGACATAAGTTTCTTTTTTGTAATTGGCTATTATGGCATCACAGGTTCTTTCTATCATGTCATACACTGTTTTATAGCCCGCCTCAGGGCCATAGTATGGATCCGGAACCGACGCATTCGGCGACAGCTTCATACCCTCCTTGTTATTTCTGTATAACTCATTGAGAAAGTAGTCTACTTTGCCCATATCGGCATGTGCTCCACCGATCTGTTTTATCTCTCTGTACACATCGTGCGCCATTGCATAAATTTTGTCGTATTCAGCAAAGGCATCTGATGTGAACCGCGATGCCCGTAATTGAGAAATATCAATGCCATGAGCCTGGCATATCTTTTGAGAAAACGGATGCGGATGCTCGCCTATATGGTATGACTCTGTTCCGGCCGAATCCACCGACCAGTTGAGCCCCAACTGCTTCACTTTGTGCCGGAGCACCCCTTCCGCTATCGGCGACCGGCAGATATTACCGAGACAAACCATCAGTATGCGCATGGCCGCAAAACTAATAAAATATGCTGCTATATGGGCCATCCCCG
>CAYNGS010000325.1:0-4367 GCA_964396625.1 uncultured Flavipsychrobacter sp. | reverse complement strand
TGTTTATCGTGCAACCCGTTGTCACATTTACGGCAGAAACAGAATAAGTTCCGGCCTCTGTCTGTAAACCGAAGTCGAGCGCAGCGCCCGTTCCTGATATAAGGCCGCTCTTGGGAGATGAACCCAGGTAAAGTTGGTAATTGACACCTATGTCGGAAAAGCTTAACCCGATGTCTACACCGGTGCCGCCGGCACAATAGCTTCCGCCGCCGGTAACCGCATACACCACAGGTGCTGGGTCAACAGCGACGATGGCGCTGCCGCTCATATTGCTCATGCATGATGTTATTGCATCCGTTCCAACTACTGTATACGACCCTGTGTTGGTCTGCATGCCGAGATCAAGCGGGCTTCCGGAGCCGGCTGTAATTGCTACCGGATTGCCATCATTATATAGCTGGTAGTTGACCGTCGATTCGGAACCATCCAGGCTCAATGCCACTCCGTCTCCGCCCGAGCAGTAATGACCGCCACCAGTAACATTGAATACCGCGGGGAGTGGGTTAACGGTGATGCCTGCGCTGCCGTTCATGGCGCCCGAGCACCCGGTTGCAGTATTGAGCGCCACCACCGTATATGAGCCCGGGACAGACTGTGTCCCGAAATCGATGGCACCGCCAATGCCTGATGTCGCACCTACCTCATCCCCACCATTATAAAGGAAATAATTTGTGCCGGCATCTGAATTGTCCAGGCCAATATTGAGACCAGCGCCGCCGACGCAATAACCACCGCCACCGGTCACATTGTAAACATTTGGAGCAGGATTAATAACCACGCTGGCACTACCATTCATATTGCTGGTGCAACCAGTAGCGGCATTGACAGCCACTGCAGTGTATGTACCGGCAGACGTCTGCATACCAAAATCTATTGATACACCTGTACCGCCAACTGTGCCGGATAATGTAGAAGCATTGTACAGCAAATAATTGATACCGGCTTCAGAACCGTCCATCGCCACATCCGCACCGGCACCTTCGGGACAGAAGCTACCACCGCCCGTTACATTAAACAGGGCAGGTAAACTGTTCACCGAAACCGATGCGCTACCGGACATCGTGTTTACACAACCCGAAGTCAGATCCGTAGCAACGATGGTATAAGTGCCAGCAGTAGTTTGTACACCGAAATCGAGAGGTCCGCCAACGCTTGAAACGGGAGCACCGGTTGCGGCGCTACCGAGCAGCAACTGGTAGCTTGCTGTGGCATCCGAATTATCAAGGCCAACTGCAACCCCGGTACCACCTACGCAGTAACCGCCACCGCCGGTCACATTATATGCAGTGGGCAGTGGTGTGACAGATATCGTAGCGCTGCCGCTCATGATATTCATACAAAGCGTGCTTGCATCTGTAGCTGAAACCGTGTAAGTGCCAGGCGCAGTCTGAGCGCCAAAATCGATCGGAGCTCCGGTGCCTGCAACTTCAACGCCTACTGGAACGCTTCCTAAAATAAGTTGATAGTTCACACCAGTAGCAGAAGACGTAAGAAAGACATGGAGACCTGTGCCGCCTGAGCAGTAGCTGCCACTACCAACTACAGCGTATGCGGTTGGCGGTGTGAGCACATTCACATCTACCAGACCGGACATTACCAACGAGCATGGAGTGCCGGGATTTGCCATCACGCCGTAAGAGCCAGCGGCTGCCTGCAATCCGAAGTCTATGGGGAAACCCACGCCCATTACCGGGCTGCCGATGGCTACGGCTCCGTCATATAACTGGTAGATAACACCGGGATCGCTGCCATTCAAGCCAACATCAACACCCGCGCCTCCGGGGCAAAAACTGCCGCCGCCATACATTGTATATGTATTGGTAGGAATCCCAGCCATAACAACAACGGAGGTACCGGCCATATTCACCGAACAACCTGTTGCGTCGTTGGTTGCTGTTACTGTATAAGAACCCGGATCGGTCTGCACACCGAAGTCAAGTGCGCTTCCTGCCCCTGTCATCACGCCGCCAACCGGGGAACCGCCATTATACATCTGGTAATTAATACCAGCTTCAGAGCCACCGAGTGAAATGTCAAAACCGCTGCCTCCGGCACAATAAGTGCCGCCGCCTGAAAGATAGAATAAGTTCGGCAGGGGGTTAATAGACACTGTTGTGCTGCCTGTCATATCGCTAATGCATCCTGTTGTTGCATCGATCGCTGTCGCAGTATACAGGCCTGCCGCAGTTTGCAGACCGAGATCCAGCGCGCTGCCGGTTCCGGGTAGCGGGGATCCGGTGACAATACCGTCAACTTTGACCTGGTAATTAATACCTCCCTCAGAGCCATCCAATGCTATATCTGCTCCTGCTCCTCCGGCGCAATAGTTGCCGCCGCCAGACAGCGTATGTATATTTGGTAAGGGGAATATGGCCACATTCGCCGTGCCGTTCATATTGTTTGTACATCCTGTAGTGGCATCTATAGCGGTTACTACATAAGCACCGGCATCAGTCTGCAGACCAAAATCCAATGCCGAACTTATACCAGCTACAGGGCCGCCGACGGTGCTTGCGCCGTTGTACAGTTGGTAGTTTATACCAGGATCCGAGCCATCTATTGATATATCAAGACCGGCGCCCCCGGTACAATAGCCGCCGCCTGCGGAGATATTATAAGCAGTTGGTAAAGGGTTTACTATAACATTTGCTGTACCTGACATATTATTTGTGCAGCCTGTAGTCGCATCTACGGCGATCACTGTGTAGCCGCCGGCATCGGTTTGTGATCCGAAATCAAGTGGTCCGTCCACCCCTGTTACAAGTCCGCCCACTGTGCTTACTCCATTATACAACTGATAATTGACCCATGAATCGGACCAGTCCATTGACACATCAACTCCGGCGCTCCCAGCACAATAATTTCCGCCTGACGAAACATTATAAACGTTTGGCAAAGGATTTATCACCACCGGCGCTATACCCGACATGATACTCGTGCAGACGGTGAAACCATCGGTCGCTACCACCACATAGTTGCCCGGGTCTGTCTGCAACCCGAAATCAAGCGTACCGTCCACGCCCCACACAATGCCGCCAACAGCTGCAAATCCATTATATAATTGGTAGTACACCCATGAGTCAGACCAATCTATATTAATATCAACACCTGTGCCACCGGGACAGTAGCCCCCACCGGCAGACATATTATATATGTTCGGCGCAGAATTCACAAATACATCAGCGCTGCCCGACATAGTGACGTCACTGCCAAACGGGTCTGCTACCACGGTGTAATTGCCGCCTGTGGGCTGCAATCCAAAATCGATACTGAAACCTGTACCGGTTACGAGGCCACCCACCGGGCTTCCGTCTACGTACAATTGATAGCTAAGTCCGTTATCCGAACCGTCGAGGCTAACATCGGCTCCCGCATCCCCCGCACAAATGGTACCGCCGCCCAAAACGTTGTAAATGCCTTGTGCGTGCGCATTCGTGCCGATAAACAAAAGAGTTGCGGCCAATAACAGCGTTGAAAAGAATATACGTTTTTTCATAAAATATATATTAATAAATGGTTAATTTTTACATTTTAGACAAACAATTACTAATATGTCAAGGCAAAAAAATTGACAAATTTTAACAGTTTTACTATATAGGCTCATTTCAGAGCCGGAATGTTAGTGTTTTTGATATATTTATTTGCACTATATGCAATTATAAATGATAATCTACAAACGCAAACATTTTTTAAACCTGAAGTTAAAGGCGATAATTCTGCTATACTCACTGGGCTGTCTCACACGGATCGCAAAAAACAAATTCAGGGGTTACCCCGGCAGAAATTAATGGTAAACACATTTTCGGATCTGACTATCTATTGGGGACTGCTAACGAATCGAGTAATGTGACTAACCGGTTATTAGCTATCGGCCAATTTTCTGACCAATTTTATTCTGACAGGTTAAAAGTACGATTCGGCGCTGCCCACTTCCTAATAATTGACGCGTATAGTCAAAAAGCTGTGGCGTTTACAAATATTCCGAAAGCAGCCACCAGTAGGCAATTCAGAGGTATAGTGTTTATTTCCCTCTGTAATTCATTATCATTCTTTAAGTTGAAGACATATTCTTTCGTAATCAAAAAGAGTAGAAAAAGGTGTTTCCAAAATGAGATAAATTTGTCCATAATTAACGTCTGTTTCAAAACTCTTTCGATATTTTTTTTGGATTAGATGATCTTATGTTATACTTTTGCAATCCCAAATTTGTCCGGCTACTCCGATAAGTTTAACGATCTTTCTTCAATAAGCTGTTTTGTGCTTTTGATTTTTGACCTTCTACTTTGAAAAGTATCCAATGTTCCTGCCGGACGATCTGCTTGACGGGAGCGGGCCTTTGCAGGCAGAGTTCGGCCATGTACAAGATC
>CAYNGS010000324.1:0-4368 GCA_964396625.1 uncultured Flavipsychrobacter sp. | reverse complement strand
GCCACAGATAGCTACGACATTGCGCGGGCGGCCGAGGGTGTAGATATATGCGAGGTACCTTTCGATGGCGATGGTATGGACCCTAGTGCACAAAGCAAGATCGACTTCACTAAGTGTTTTGCATTTAAGGATTTCACGCTCGTCACCAACCCCTACGAATACGAATACTCGAATATCGACAACACAAATTTCAGGCATGTACCCGCCAATATCGATTACTTCTCACTGTTCACGTTTTCAGCCAAGTTCGACCCGGTACCCTGTATGCTTTGCCAAAACCACACTACAACTATCAAGGGATTTATGGGGCAAACCACTTCCTTCCGCAAAGAAGTGCTGAAATCGAGCGTATTGGTGATGGGCGACTTCAAGCCGGCCAATGAGGCACGTTACATTCATGGCGAATATGGAAAGGGGACATGGACCTTCTACGGCGGCCACGACCCTGAAGACTACGAGCACCATGTAGGCGATCCGCCTACCGACCTGAGCCTGCACCCGAACTCGCCCGGCTATCGTCTTATACTGAACAATGTCCTTTTTCCGGCTGCGAAAAAGAAACCACGAAAAACATAGCTGTACCGGCTGAGATCGCAGTGCCAGCGCTGCCCCTCTTGATTGTATTTTCAATCTATAAAAGCATCCTTCAGGTTGATTGTCATGTCTTTTATTAATTAAAAGAATTAATTTTGCGTCCTTATGTCTTCTTCAACAAAAAGGCCAATGCTTCTGCCTGCGCTTTTCAGCATGAAGTGTCCCAGCTGTCGTCAAACCACCGTATTTGTAAATAAAAGCATCTTCCCACTCGATAAGTGCCTGGCGCTAAAAGATGAATGTGAGGTATGCGGCGAAAAGATGAAGTCTGAAAGTAATAATGGCGGCGGCATCAACTACGCGCTCACAATGATGCTTTTTTTCCTCAACCTGCTGTGGTACTGGCCCATCTTCGGCCTTTCTTATAAAGACAACAGCGTGTTTTATTATCTCGGCGCCAGTACCCTGATAGTTGTTCTGGCCCAACCCTACCTGATGCGTCTTTCACGCATGCTTTACCTGTACATGTATGTTGGCTTTGGTCACTCCCGCCGCGTGAAGATCGAGGATTGATTCAAAAACAAAAGCGAAGACTATGCGCCTTCGCCATTGTTCTCATAGTCATAGCCACAGGTCAGGAGAGCTGACCGCTCACACTGCGTTTGATCTTTGTAGCGCTCTTGGTTGTTCCATCCAGTATATCTTCTATGCGTTTGCGCGCATCGTCGCTAAGTCCTTCTATTTCAGAGCTCAGCATATTCCTCAGGTCCACAATGGTATCGGCCGTGTCGTTACTTATCTTGCCCAGTTTGCTCTTCCATTTCTTTGCATTTTCCATTGCTTTGTCTTCCATATCCTTTCTGATCCCCCTTGCCTTTTCAGAGGTAAGTAATAATACCGCAGCCATACCAAGAGCTGTCCATAACACATATTTTGTCGTTTGCATAAAAAAAGATTTTAGATCAGTAGCAGCTATATAGAATCATGCCATTAGCCGGCGAAGCAGGGAATTGTTAGCGAATGTCATTTCTTAATAAAAGTTAAAATTGCAGGTCGGCATATACTTCACAATGTCTTTTAACGTTTTGGTTTTTATACCCACGCTAACTTCACCTATGTAAACAGGGTGTTCACCGAATAAGCATTTATCACAGGCAATTGGTACAATATTTTTACATCACACAAAAACGAAGTACTATGAAACAACCATTCAGAAGCCCGAATTTCTACGACCGGACGAGTGAAAATTACAATGGCTCGTATCCGGCAGATAACGACTTCCAACTGGCTGTCAGGCAGTCAAACTATTTTCGGGTGAACCCGGAGGGCAGCGTTAATAATAACATTTTCAGCTACGTCTTCCTCGGGGCAATATTATTTGTGGCCGCGGTCGCTTTCACTATGCTTCACCTGTCCAACATCAGCACTTTGCAATTCCCTTATGTTACCGCCGCACTTATGCTCGCCACTTCTTCAGCTTACCTTCTTTACCAGGCAGCGAAGCACGACAAGAACCGGCTATCACAGCTATAGGCGGCCCGCCGAGCGGCATTTGTTTAGCGTCGTTCTGCTTTTACGCTTATATTTGACAGCTTAGATGACTACCCGCCATATTGAAACCAGTGCAATAATTGTTGGTGCAGGGCCCGCAGGTGCCGGCACCTCTTTTTTCCTTACCAGGTACTGCATACCCCATATCGTCATCGAAAAAGATATTTTTCCGCGCGACAAAGTATGCGGTGATGCATGCAGCGGAAAAACAGCCCTGGTGATCAACAGGGCTAATCCTGAATGGCTTGCAGAGATCCTCGATAATAAAAATGCATTTCTGCCTTCATGGGGCATCACTTTCATAGCACCAAACGGCAAGGCGCTCGATATCCCATTCACCACAAACCGGACTGAAGAAACGAAGGCGCCCGGCTTTACCGTACCCCGCCTGGCATTTGACAATTTTCTTTTTCAAAAAATGCCTTCACCGTACTGCACAATATTCCAGGGAGCGCAGATAGACAATATAGATTCTTCCGGTGGTTTAGTTACTGTTCAGATGACGCACGAGGGCATGACGTACACAATAACAAGTCCCTTAGTGATCGGCGCCGACGGCGACAAGGGCATCGTGCGAAAAACTTTCCTGCCCGAAAATACGAACTCCAAAACGTATGCTGTAGGGCTCAGGGCCTACTACGAAGGAGTGACCGGGCTACATGCCGACAATTTTATTGAGCTCCATTTTCTTCCGGAAATGTTGCCCGGTTATTTTTGGATTTTTCCGCTCCCTAATGGTATGGCAAATGTCGGTGTGGGCATATTATCCGAAAGGATCCGGGAAAAGAAAATAAACCTGCGCGAACAAATGCTGGCGGCGATAAAAAATAATCCGCAGATAGCTCCCCGGTTTGCCAACGCCAGGCTGGTGGATAAAATACAAGGCTGGGGATTGCCACTGGCCATGCATCAGCAGCCCATTTCGGGAGACAACTTCCTGCTCACCGGCGATGCTGCTTGTCTCATAGATCCCTTTAGCGGCGAGGGCATAGGCAACGCGCTGTATAGTGGCATGCTCGCCGCAGCCGCCGTTAAACAGTCGATCGACCAAAAAAACACCTCGGCCGAATTTCTGAAGGACAACTACGACAAAGTCGTTTACAAAAGACTCGGTGATGAGCTGAAGATAAGCGCCACACTGCAGCGTTTATGCAAGTATCGCTGGCTGTTCAATTTTGTCGTAAACAAGGCCTGCAAGAGCCCCTCGCTGCGAAATACCATAAGTTGCATGTTCACCGACATGGACCTTCGCGAACAGCTCAGCAAACCATCGTTTTATTTCAAAATACTGTTCAACAAATAACAAAAAGACACCCGCGGCTTTGTTTTTCTTACCTTTACGCACAAAGTTTTTAGTTTTGACAACTAATTTTTGATCTAAGACATTATGGCAAATTACAGTAATGTGCGCGCCATGCGCGCCCTGATAAGAGCAAGCTTACAAGCCATCCTAAAAAGCCCGTCTGCCATAATCTTTACCATCGCTTTCCCATTGATCTTTATCCTTGTCTTCGGATTTATCGGCAACGGATCCGGATTTCACATAACGGTGGCTGATGCTCCCGGCGCCGACACCACCAGTCGCCTGTATGCTATCCTGCACCAGGTGCCTGCGTTAAAATGGTCAGCAAACGATACCGGAGGTGTCAGCAAAATGCTCAGGCAGGGTGACATTGTAGCCACTATCGCCATTCAACAGCAACCCGCCGGCACATCGCCCGAATACAAGATATTATTGAACGCCGCCTCCACACAAATAGACAAGGCGCAGCAACTGAAGAATATACTTGCGGGTATTATTCAGCAGCAGGACCCCGAAATACAAAAGAGGCAGGCAGAAATGGTGAAAATAGACATGCACATATCCGAGGTGCGCGACTACAAGACCATCGACTTTATTCTCCCCGGCCAGCTTAGTTTCTCGCTGCTCGCATCAGGCGTGTTTGGCACTGCCTTTGTTTTCTTTAACCTGCGGCAAACCCTGGTATTAAAACGTTTTTTTGCCACCCCCGTGCGCAAGGAAGTTATCGTCATCAGCGAAGGCATCGCGCGCATGCTGTTCCAGCTGGTCGGCGCGATCATCATTATCTCGGTTGGCTATTTTGCGTTCGGCTATACGCTCTATCATGGATGGGTCACTTTTCTTGAAATGCTAATGATGTGCGCCATCTCACTGCTGGTGTTTATGGGATTCGGGTTTATTATCAGTGGTATAGCAAAAAGCGAGTCTGCCATACCTCCCTTCTCAAACCTCATCACCCTTCCACAGTTTCTGCTGGCGGG
>CAYNGS010000323.1:0-4375 GCA_964396625.1 uncultured Flavipsychrobacter sp. | reverse complement strand
GTGCATTATGCTATACAGGAGACATTCTCGATCCGAAACGCACAAAGTATTCCCTCGAATATTATTTAAACCTGGCAAAAAGTCTTGAGAATGCCGGCTCACATATTCTCGCCATTAAAGACATGTCGGGCCTGCTGAAGCCTTATGCGGCTAAGATACTGGTTGAGGGGCTAAAAGATACAGTTAAGATACCGATCCACCTGCACACACACGATACTTCCTCCCTGCAGTCTGCAACCTACCTGATGGCGATAGACGCCGGTGTTGATGTTGTTGATTGTGCCCTTGGTTCATTATCAGGCCTTACGTCGCAGCCTAACTTCAGCGCTATCGCGGAGATGATGAAATTTCACAAAAGAGAGCTGCCATATGATATAAAATCTCTGAATCAATTTTCGAACTACTGGGAAGCCGTGCGGGAATATTATTATCCTTTCGAATCAGGACTCAAAGCGAGCGCCGCAGAGGTGTTTCATCACGAGATACCAGGCGGACAATATTCTAACCTGAAGCCGCAGGCGGTAGCGCTGGGCCTCGGAGATAAATTCGAAGAGATAAAAGAGATGTACGCTACGGTCAATGAAATGTTTGGCGACATAGTAAAAGTCACGCCCAGTTCAAAAGTTGTAGGCGATATGGCGCAATACATGGTCGCCAACAATCTGACCAGGGAGGATATTTTCACAAAGGGAGAAACCATTTCTTTTCCGGAATCAGTGCAACAATTTTTTATGGGCGAAATTGGCCAGCCGGAAGGTGGCTTTCCGAAAGAATTGCAACGGATAATACTAAAAGATAAAACGCCCTTCACTGACAGGCCAAACAAACATCTGCAACCGGTAGATTTCGACAAGGAACTGGCAGCGTTTAAAGAAACCTATGGCAACGATCTTACGCTGCTTGATTTCCTTTCTTACAAGTTTTACCCGAAGGTATTCGAGGACGGACTGAAATTCCGGAGAGAGTACGGAAATGTGTCTGTGGTGCCGACCCCTCTTTTTTTGTACGGTATGGAACCAGGCAAGGATACAACGATCGAAATAGCGAAGGGCAAAACGTTATTGATACGACTTCTAAGCATAGGGCAGGCCGACGAGAGAGGACATCGAACCGTTTTCTTCAAACTGAACGGCCAGACCCGAAACGTAGAAATTCAGGACAGATCTGTAAAAGTGCAGAAGAAAGAAAACAGGAAGACCGAGACCGGCAACGAAAAACAAATTGGCGCGCCGCTGCAGGGACTGCTTTCGAAACTGCTGGTAAAGAAGAATGATGTTGTAAAGAAAAATCAGCCGCTGTTCGTCATCGAAGCCATGAAAATGGAAACGGTGATCACCGCGCCTCACGATGCAGGGATTTTTCATATCGAACTGCCACCCGGAACATTGGTCAATACAAACGATTTAATAATAGAGCTATCTTCTTAAAATAGATACTTTTATTATAAATTATATTTGTTGTGCGACCATATATAGTATAGTAATAAATATTTTGAATTACAATTTTTATTTATTACCTTTGCTACTATATATATTTAAATAATCCTAAATGGAATACGGGGTAAATCGTGCTAGCCATAGTAAGGTTAACAGTGTATCACTGGTGGACGATGATGTGGTGTCCAACCTGCTTACCTCCAATACGATACAGAAATCAGGGTTTACAAACAAAGTAAGTGCCTTTGAAAATGCAAGAGAGGCACTTAAGGAGATAGTACGACTATCCTATTCCAATCCCGATGAACTTCCGGAGTTGATATTTCTTGATATCAGCATGCCGGTCATGGACGGGCTTGAGTTCCTTGACGAGTTTGCAAAGCTGGATATTCCAATCCCGGATAAGTGCAAGGTGTTTATGCTGAGCTCCTCAATCAATCCAAGTGAAATTCAAAAGGCAAAAAATCACAATAAAGTTTGCGATTTTATTTCTAAGCCGCTGACAGTCAATAAGCTCCAAGCGATTTGCTCGCAGTGGGGCTACGCTTAAGCCAACCAAAGCAAAGTATTTTCACCGCCGGCATGAGTCTTACAGCGATTTTATCGCGTTGTCTTCCTATTTTTATACCATCTTTCTATTTACGGGTTTCTATCAGTTGGATCCATGGCGGTAAATAATTTCGATTATCAGATTGTTCATTATCTCAACCAGTTTTGCAGGAGATCGGAACTTTTCGACAAGGCGATGGTTGTGGTGGTAAACAATACCTTGCTGAAGGGAGGCCTACTGATGCTTGTGTTTTGGTATGAATGGTTTCTTGTTCCAAAAGATAAGTTCACAAAAAACCAGCAAACAATAAGACTGCAAATTATTTCTGCGTTAAGCGGCTGCTGCGTATCAATGTTTACGGTAAGGGTACTGACCAGGATATTACCTTTCAGGGCACGACCTATACTAAATCCGGACAACCACCTTCTGGCGGCATTTGGACTTAACACAAATCTTGTCGATAACACCAACTCATTTCCCAGCGACCATGCGTCCCTGTTTTTCGGGCTTGCGATGGGTCTCTTTTTTCTATCGTGGCGGCTTGGGCTGTTATCATTTCTATATGTGACAGTGGTCGTTGTCTTCCCACGAATATACCTGGGCTGGCATTATCCATCCGACATCGCAGGCGGAGCAGTGATGGGAATCTTCTTCGTTTCCCTCGCTAACATGGCCTTTTTTAAACGTACTGTGTCTGAAAGGATCCTATCGTTCGCAGATGTCCACCCGCAGCTATTTTACCCCTTTTTTTTTCTGCTCACGTACCAGATAGCAACATTGTTTGAGGGAGTAAGAACACTGGCATCCTTTGTGTTCCATCCATATACGGCTGTCGTGTAGCCCGGGCGTCATAGAAACTGTGCGACCAAAGAAATAACAATATCAATTGTCACCTTCTTGAGGGATTTAATTTATCTTTGAAGTACATGTATAACACGAACTTCTGGCTTGTCGCCGCTGACAATTTGTGAGTGCGGAATCGGAAAACAGGAGTCGATATAATAGTACAAAAAGACGTTTTAAGTTTGCCGGTAAGCGTATGACGAAGCCTGTATTTTCATTTGGCGATGAGCAATTTAACAGGATATTCCCGTTTTACATCCTCATCGACAATCAATTAAAGATCACCTCATTCGGTCGGTCGGCCGAATCATTATGCGCTTTACAAAAAGATCAACCTCTCGACCATTACTTTCTGATAAAACTCCCTGATTTGGATCGCATTTCTTTTGATTCGCTAAAAACGAGGACTGAAGAGATAGTACTGCTTGAATATAAAGGGGCTCATCATGCAACGCTGAGGGGTCAGTTTGAGTATCTTAAAGACAACAACAAGTTGCTGTTTATTGGTGCTCCGCGGTTTAACTCCATAGACGATCTGAAAGAATGCCACCTTACAGCTGATGACTTCGCGAAACACAATGCTATCGTGGAACAAATGACTGCTCTTAAAGAACGGGAAATAGTTTCGGAGATAAACACAAAAAATCAGAAGAAGATAGAGGATCAGTTAAAAATAAACGAAAAACGCTACCGCGACCTTTTCAACTACAGCCAGGCATTTATCTGCACGCACGATCTTGCCGGCAGATTGCTGACCGTAAACCCCGCCACCTGTGAGCTAATGGGCTATACCGAAGAAGAATTGACGGGCAGGATGATCAGTGATTTTTTGCCGGAAGGTGATGTGAAGGATTTTCAAACTGATTATTTACAAAAAGTGGCGAATGAGGGGAGCGCGAAGGGTGTCTTCAGGATAATGGGAAGGAACAAAAGAAAGTCTTACCTGCTGTACAAAAATTTTAAAGTGGAAGAGGATGACTCAGAGCCTTACATCATTGGTTTTTCGCAGGACATCACAGACCGGATAAAGACTGAGAAGGAACTGTTACTTACAAAAAAAGTAACCGAAGATGCCCATAAGGCTAAGGAAACGTTTCTGGCCAATATGAGTCATGAGATCAGGACCCCGATGACGGGTATCCTGGGTATAGCGAACCTGTTGTCTAAAACCCGGCTTGATGATCAGCAGAAAAAATTTATCAAGCTGATCTCGGAATCTGCTAATAACCTGCTTACGATCGTTAACGATGTATTAGACATAGAAAAGATAGCCGCCCGCAAACTCGATCTTGAGTTCATACCTTTCAAGATAGAAGACAAAGTATTTACAACACTGCAGTCCTTCCAGTTCAAAGCCGAAGATAAAAACATCAATCTTACGCTTAAGAGCTCCTTGCCGGATGATCTTGTAGTTATGGGCGACCCCTACAGGCTTAGCCAGATACTTAACAACCTGCTGAGCAATGCGCTGAAATTTACAGCTAATGGCGAAATAGCAATAAACATCGACTACAAAAAAAATGAGACCCGGTCCATAATTGTGGAG
>CAYNGS010000322.1:3160-4389 GCA_964396625.1 uncultured Flavipsychrobacter sp. | reverse complement strand
ACGCCTGAAACGTGTGCTGCCCTACGTAGGCAACGAACCCTTTATGCTGACCTATGGCGACGGGGTGTGCAATGTGAATATTGATGAATTGGTGCAGTTTCACAAAACCAGTGGCCGGATCTGCACCATGACCGCTATACAGGCTACCAGCCGGTTCGGCGTTATAAAAATGGAAGAGAACGGGGCCATTGAAGGCTTTGAGGAAAAACCTGCCGACTCGGGCACATGGATAAATGGCGGCTTCTTTGTGATACAGCCGGAAATAGCAAACTACCTGCACGACGATGCCGATGATGTTATGTGGGAGCGCCAGCCGATGGACGACCTGGCCCGCGACAAGCAGATAGCGGCCTACCGGCACCACGATTTCTGGAAATGTATGGATACGCTGCGCGATAAAGAAGAATTGGAACACCTTTGGCAAACCGAACCTTTATGGAAAAAGTGGTAACTGCGGCATACCTGCGTTCGGTATTTAACGGCAAGCGTGTTTTCCTTACAGGTCATACAGGCTTTAAAGGTGCATGGATGCTGCAGATACTGAACTGGCTGGGCGCAAACGTAAAGGGCTATGCACTGGCGCCTGAAAAAAGCAATGACCTGTATAACCAGATCGACGGCGACAACCTCTGTTACTCTTCTGTGATCGCAGACATTTGCGATAAGCAGAAACTACAGTCTGAGCTGGTTCGCTTCGAGCCCGATTTTGTTTTTCATTTTGCCGCGCAATCTCTTGTTCGCCGCGGATATGATAAGCCGGCTTACACCTTCATGGTGAACACCCAAAGCACCGCACATGTCCTCGACTCGCTGCGCAGCCTTGTGCCGCCTGCCGTGGGTGTGATGATAACAACAGACAAGGTGTATGATAATCCGGAACGTGGCCTCCCCTTTAAGGAAGACGACAACCTGGGCGGCTACGATCCCTATTCTGCCAGCAAGGCTGCAGCTGAGATTGTGATCAGCTCCTACCGGCGTTCGTTCTTCAACCCCGCCGACTATACAAACCACGAAAAGACCATCGCATCGGCAAGGGCTGGCAATGTGATTGGCGGCGGCGACTATTCCGACGACCGGATAGTACCCGATATCGTAAGGGCCATTTCATTTGGCGAGACCGTGGGCCTGCGCAATCCCAATTCTATAAGACCATGGCAGCACGTGCTGGAACCACTGGGGGCATACCTGCTGCTGGCCGCAAGAATGAGCGAAAACCCGGTGCGCTACAG
>CAYNGS010000322.1:0-3150 GCA_964396625.1 uncultured Flavipsychrobacter sp. | reverse complement strand
CACCGCTTACAACTTTGGTCCCAACCCGGAGGACATGCTTACCGTGGAGGAACTTACCAAAACATTTATAGACAGTTACGGCGCAGGCGACTACAAGATATTTGCCGAAGACGGGGCGCCCCATGAAGCTAAGCTATTGCTGCTGGATAGCAGCCGGGCCCTGGAACACCTGGGCTGGAAAAGCCAGATGGATGCCCGAACAGCAATAAAATGGACTGCTGAGTGGTATGCCGACAAACAGCGCAGCGCCAATGAAAAATGCCTGGAACAAATAGAAAAATACTTTTGATAATGTGATTGAACCTGGGGGATGTGAGTAATCGACTGTGGTTGCTTTGACTATGGAAATAACGGATATACTTAATGGTGCAAAGCTCATGACATTGCCGTCATCTGAGGACATGAGGGGGACGTTTGTGAAGACGTTTCATGAAAGCTCGCTGGTGGAGCATGATATTTGTTTCACACTCCGGGAAAGTTACTTTTCTTTCTCAAAAAAAGATGTGATACGCGGCATGCATTTCCAATTGCCGCCCTGGGAACACAGCAAGATCGTTTTTTGTCCGCAGGGAGCCATACTGGATGTTATTGTGGACCTGCGTAAAAACTCTGCTACCTACCGGCAGCACTACGCCCATATACTTTCCGGAGAAAATCATAAAGCATACTACATACCCGAAGGATTTGCCCATGGTTTTAAATCGCTTACAGAAGGAGCAATGACCTACTATCTCGTTTCGTCGGAATACAGCAAAGACCACGATACAGGTATAAGATATGACAGTATAGGTTTTGACTGGGACGTACGTGACCCAATAATCTCTGGGCGCGACCTCTCTTTCTTGTCAATAGCGGACTTTGACAGTCCTTTTCTCATCTGAATTTATATATTTATGAATAAAAATATTTAAACACATAACTGTTGTGTTTTTTTGTTATTTTCACGTTTTTAATACGTTACATACCACAACATTTCTATACCCAACATGAAGCTAATTTGTTACAAAAATGCGCTCCGCATTTTGATGCTGCACGTTATGGCCCTATTGATCATCACTACAGGATGCGAGCGGAGCAAAGACACATCCGGGCAATACTATTACACAGAGGACGATTTTAATTCTGTTCAAAAAACTGATATTCATGTACATATAAATGGTAATGAGCAGGCGTTCATCGGGCAGGCTTTGTCCGATAATTTCCGAGTGCTTACCATCAATACCGATTGCTCCGAATTTGCTCCGTTCAGGCAGCAGCGGACGCTTGCCGCATCCCTTAAAAAAAGGTACCCTAAAAGCGTAGTGTTTGCCGGTACATTTAAAGTTGATTCATATACAGCGCAAAACTGGGAAAATAATGCGATGGCCCAGATAGACAGCGCTATAGACCAGGGGGCTGCGGCGATAAAAATATGGAAAAACATAGGGATGGCTGATAAAGACAAAAACGGCAAATTGATCATGCCCGATGACCCCATGTTTGATACTATTTACGACCATCTTGAAGAAAAGCACATCCCGCTGTTCATACATGTGGGTGAGCCGAAAAACTGCTGGCTGCCTGTGGAGCAGATGACGGTAAGTAATGATAAGATCTACTTCAAAAACCACCCCGAATACTATATGTACCTGCATCCGGATTTCCCGGATTACCAAAAATACATCGACGCCAGAGATAATGTTTTGAACGAGCACAGAAACCTCCAGGTAATCGGCTGTCATATGGGTAGCCTGGAATGGAGTGTGGGTGAGTTGGCAAAACGGCTGGATAAATACCCTAACTTCTCAGTAGATATGGCGGCAAGGATGGGCCAGGTGCAATTCCAGTGTATCAGCGAAAGGGAAAAAGTCCGGAATTTTTTTTTAAAATATCAGGACCGTATACTTTATGGAACCGATATTAACACCGCAGCCGATTCGGACCCGAAGGAAGTGAGGCGTAACCTGCACGAAGCGTGGATCGCAGATTGGAAATTTCTGTGCTCAGACGAAACAATGACTTCAGTATATGTTGACAGGCCTTTCGAGGGCCTGAAGCTGCCCAAGACCGTGCTGGATAAGATCTACAACTTAAATGCAGCACGATATTTCAGCTACTCAAAGTAATCCCAAAACGTGTTTTTGAAATTTATCTTCAAAGTCCTTTCATGCTGTTAAATTTGCGGTACCGTAACAGTAGCCGTAAAGCTTTCTGACAGACCGTTGTTCCGGGCATCCTCAACAAAAATGACTTTCGACCTCGTAGCAAAAGACTCAACCTCCTCCGCCCGTGCAGGGCTGATAAACACCGACCATGGCGTTATAGAAACACCCATTTTTATGCCTGTAGGAACTGTTGGCAGTGTGAAAGCCGTAACGCAACAACAACTGAAGGAAGAGGTAAGGGCTCAGATCATACTGGGCAATACTTACCATTTATACCTCAGGCCGGGCACAGAAATAATAGAGCAGGCAGGAGGATTGCATAAATTCAATGGCTGGGAAAAACCAATACTTACAGACAGTGGTGGATACCAGGTATTCTCTCTGGCAGCCAGCAGAAAAATAAAGGAGGAGGGTGTTGTGTTTCAGTCCCACATAGACGGATCGAGACATCTGTTCACACCTGAAAACGTCATCGACACGCAGCGCAGCATAGGCGCAGATATCATCATGGCGTTTGATGAGTGCCCTCCCTACCCTTCCGAATACGCTTACGCGAAGAAATCAATGGAGCTGACGCACCGCTGGCTGGCCAGGTGCGTGCAGCACATGGGCGACACCGAACCCAAATACGGTTATGAGCAGTCATTGTTCCCCATTGTGCAGGGCGGCACCTACCGCGATCTGAGACAGGCATCGGCCGAATTTATAGCCGGGATGGAATGTGACGGCAATGCCATTGGCGGCCTCTCCGTGGGCGAGCCGGAGGAAATGATGTACGAACTTTCTGCACTCTGTTGCGAATTGCTGCCAACCGATAAACCCCGCTACCTGATGGGCGTAGGCACCCCGTGGAACATCCTCGAAAATATTGCGCTGGGCATTGATATGTTCGACTGTGTGATACCAACCCGAAACGGGCGAAACGGAATGCTCTTCACTACCAAAGGAGTAATAAATATCAAAAATAAAAAATGGGCTGCTGACTTCAGCGTTATTGATGACGGGA
>CAYNGS010000321.1:0-4400 GCA_964396625.1 uncultured Flavipsychrobacter sp. | reverse complement strand
AAGATGTTTCCCTCGCCGTCAGCAAATATGCCAAAGGGATTATTTAATTGAGCGGTCGTTGCGGCTATCCCATCCCCGTTGTACCCGGCTGAACCTGTGCCGGCAATAGTGCTGATAACACCGAGGGTGTTGATCTTGCGAATGCATTGATTATGAGCATCAGCTATATACATATTTCCCACGGCATCGAGAGACAAGCCTTCAGGGCCATTGAACCTGGCGGCAGTTGCCTGTCCTCCATCGCCCATAAACCCAGGCAGCCCTGTACCTGCGATGGTACTGATGACGCCTAAAGGATTTATTTTACGTATAACATGGTTGCCGTATTCGGCAAAAAAAATGTTGCCCGAATGATCAAGTATAACGCTGATTGGTGCATTTAGCAGGGCCGCTGTTGCCTGCCCTCCGTCTCCGGAATAACCCGGAGTTCCATTGCCGGCTATCGTTGAAATTATGCCGGCAGTATTGATCTTTCGGATGCAATTGTTGGCCTGGTCGGCGACGAAAATATTTCCCGATGTATCAAGGTAAATTCCATCGGGATTGTAAAGTTCAGCTCCAATCGCCGGGGTACCGTCTCCGGCCAGTCCCGGAGTTCCGTTTCCTGCTATTGTGGTAATTATCTGGGCATTCGCACAGTGGGCGAACCCAAGAGTAAATAGCATGATTGCGCAGCCGAGAACGTATACAATTCTTTTCATAAGGTTAATTTAACTCAATTTAGTGCGTTATTATCATATACGCAAATATGTTTTTTTGAAAGACTAATATTTCACTCGCCGGGAGTTAAATATGAAGGATAATGACATGGCCATTTTAGAAACTAATCCCATTTTAATTAGCTTGCCAGGTATCAGCCGTTGGTGCATAAGCATTTTTTTTACAAACACCGGAATCGACTCGTCCGGTGCAAAGTATTTGAGATCATCGACTGTTTTTATGTCCATATTTCTGAATACCCGCCACCAGGAATCATATGCTATAATGTTCGAGGCTACTCCTTTCCCGTATTTGTTGATCAAATAGAGCGATTCCGGAATAACCACTTTCGGATTTGTTCGGGTGTAGCTGGTTATTTGCGAGTCGTTGTAGCTGATGCTTACGAGCGGGCGGTCGATGTAATATCCATTTTCCTTCGCAAGTACCCTGTAGTAATATTCCACATCGGTAAACCATCTGAGCGACGGGTCATAAACCTCTTTAATACTGTTGTGGACCATCAATACGCTTGGGGGGCCAAGGAGGTTGTGCCCAAAAAGCAACGAAGGATCTCTTGATATTTTCCGGAATTGCTTTTGCGAAATTGAATTGTCGGTTGATACACCGGTATCTTCAAGATATATATTAAAACCGGCAAAAATAATTTTTGCACCGGATGCAATTGCGTCGGCATAGGACTGTAGTGCATGTTCTGACGCAAAAAAATCATCATCATGAATTATTTTCATCCACTGCGACCGGGCGTACTTTTTTCCCTCAACCATGTTCCTGGCTGTGCCCAAAGCTGGCGTGTTTTTGTGATAATAAAGTTGAAAATCGTTTGTATAGCCTTTAATGTATGTACTTACTGCCTCCGTTTTGCTATCATCAGTGATGATCACTTCAAAATCTCTGAATGTCTGAATTTTTATACTCTCCAGTAGCCTCTGGAGAAAGTCAACCCTTTCATAAGTTGGGACACATATAGAAATAAGAGGCTCGGGCATTTTTGAAAGCTATTTAATGGCAGACAGACTAAAGTATATTTTGTTTTGAACTCAGACATGACTGCAACGAATCGAGCCAATAAGGAATCGCAAGGTCAAAATCTGATTTGATCTTCGCCTTAGACATAATTGCATGAAACGGTCTTGTGACTTTTGAAGGATATTGGTCGGAGGTTATCGGCACGACTTTGACGTCGATACCGAGTATGCTGCAGATATTTACGGCAAAGTCATACCAACTGATCGCACCTTCGTTGGAATAGTGGTAAATTTTAATTCCAGATGCAGATTTAATTTTAGCAGATTTCGCAATAGTTAGTATTGCTCTCGCCAGGTCGTATGTGAAGGTTGGCGTTCCCAGTTGATCAACCACTACTTTAAGGTTGCCTTCGGAAATTGCTTTTTTAATAATGGCTGTTACAAAATTTGGTTTGTCGAGTGAGTATAGCCAGGAAGTGCGAATAATAATTCCGGTGTGGTGGTGGTTTAGAATTGCTAACTCCCCGGCATATTTAGACTTACTGTAAACAGATAACGGATTGCAGAGATCATCTTCAAAATAGATATGGTTTTTCGTTCCGTCATAAACAGCATCTGTGGAAATATGAATCAGTATTGCCTCACAGGCCTTTGCAGCGATAGCAATGTTTTTTGCACCCGTTTCATTAATACGGTGTGCGGCTAAGGCGTCTGATTCAGCCCGCTCGACATTAGTATATGCCGCACAGTTAACGATTATGTCGAAATTTTGTTGGTTGACCAACTCAAGCAATGCGGCGAGGTCAGTAATATCCAGTTCTGTCCGGCTTTGAAAAAATACTTCCAGATCGAATTCTTCATAAACATTCCTGATAGCCTGAGCCAACATACCATCAGCACCTGTTACAAGAAGTTTCATGGCAGTTAGTAGATTTCGATTTTGGGTATATACGTGACCAGCTGGGCGCCCCAGCTTTTTGTGAAGCTAAGCTTTTCGATTATTTCCTTTTTGAAATTCCAGGGAATGATAAAAATGATATCCGGTTTATTGTTGGTAAAATAGTCCCTGGAAAATACCGGTATATGGCTTTGCGGCAGAAACTTACCTTGTTTGGAAGGGGTGTCGTCAACCACACATTCAATGGTGTCTGGTTTCACTCCGCAATAATTTAAAAAAGTGTTGCCTTTAGCAGCCGCGCCAAACGCAACAATCTTTTTCCCTTTTATACGTTCACCGATCAAATAAGAAAGGAAATTAAATTTCACCTGGTTGACTTTTTCGTGAAAACCAATATAGCTATCGATATTATTTACATTGGCTGCTAATTCCTTGTTGAGCAACCTGGTTACATTTTCCGAGACCAGCTGACTTTGGTTTTCCCTGTGCTTCGCATAGATCCTGAGTGATCCGCCATGTGTTTCAAGCTCCTCCACATCAAATATCTCAAGCCCGTGAAATTCAAATAATTTAATGATGAAATAGAATGAAAAGTAGGAGAAGTGCTCGTGGTATATAGTGTCGAATTCTATTTTTTCAATTAATTTCATCAGGTGCGGAAACTCAAAGGTCATTACACCGCCCGGTTTCAATAGAATTTTCAGGCCGCGGACGAAATTATTCAGGTTGGGTACGTGAGCAAGCACATTATTACCCAGTATGAGGTCGGCCTTCTTGTCGGCTGACAGTTTCTGAGCAAGGTCTTCGTCGAAAAACTCTACTATTGTATCGATACCTTTATTGATAGCTATTTGTGCGGTGCTGTTGGTAGGTTCGATTCCCAACACCGGTATGTTTTTTTCTTTAAAGTACTGAAGTAAGTAACCGTCATTCGAAGCTATCTCCACTACAAGCGAGTCTGAATTGAGATGGAACTGCGGGATCACTTTCTCAACATATTTTTTAGAGTGTGCCAGCCAATAGTCAGAAACGGACGAAAAGTAGACATAGTCCAAAGAGAAAATCTCTTCTTTTTTTTGAAATTCATCGATCTGAACGAGAAAACAGTTGTCACAAACCAAAACTTTCAATGGATAGATACACTCTTTGGAATTTATTGCATCCTCAGTTAAAAACGCGTTGGAGACAGCGGTACTGCCAAGGTCAATAAATACTTTATCGATTGTCTTCGAACAAAACCTGCATTTCATATAAATAATAATTTAATAATATTATGATAATTGAAAGAGTTAAACCCGCTGCTAATCTATACCTATGCTGGGTAATCTAAGATACTGGAGCGTCAAATTGACAGCTTTCCTTACTTTTTTAGAAAAAGTGAACTTGGTAGGCGGATAGAAATCGAGCGTTGGCGTTCCCATTTTTAGGTCTACGGGAGGTTCCATTAGTCTTTTCTCGATCAATATGATACTATCATAAAAATGAATGTAATGTACCGATTTTGTAAATTTATTTACCTGGAATGATTTCTGCTCCGAATGCCATGCATTTATATAGTCAATAATATTTTTTGTGTATTCGATGAATGAGTTCGACCTTTTATAGCCACCTCCATATCTCCAATGATAGCACGTGTGCGTGTCTTCGCACAAAAATACCCCGTCCGGTTTAATGTGGTCAAACATGCAATCGAAAGTGACCCTCATTTGATTCATCGTGTGGCCGCCGTCGTCGATAAGTATATCAATTTTAGGGATTTTATTCTTCAAATCGTTCAGAAAGTTGGCATCAGACTGTGAACCGATATGAATTTCGAT
>CAYNGS010000320.1:0-4402 GCA_964396625.1 uncultured Flavipsychrobacter sp. | reverse complement strand
CAACTCAGCAGTATAATAGTTGTAATCGCCACTGCGGGTAAAGAAATCGCCAGTGGTGTTTTGCTGCAGAACGGTTGTGCTGCGGCAGCCTTTCTTAAAGTTCTGCCGCGTCTTACTATGCAGGGATGCCTTTACATCCCGGTCTTTGTCGAAGACCTTAATATCATTGTAAGCTTCGTACTGAATAAACCTGAGATTCTTAAAAGCCTTGTAGAACGTAGTATCCGACCGCACCCTGCGAATGAATGCGTTGACATCAAATCCGCTTTTGACAACGAATGAATCCAACTGCACCGGACGTGAGAATTTACTGACTGTGTCGTACTGCTGGGCGCTCCCACGCAATGGAGTGAGACCGGAAAAGAACAGTAAAAAATAGAGGGCAGTTTTCTTTGCAGGCATGACAACCGGGTTTGCTGCTGTTCGGCATTAAAGATACAAACTGCGTTCTCTAAGCAGCGCCTCGGCTATTACCATATCGGCTGGTGTCGTCACTTTAATATTGTCGAACGTGCCGTCAATAAGGTGAATGTTCGTTCCTGATGCCTCTACCACTGTGGCTTCGTCAGTAAAAGATGGCTGATAAGCCTGCTGAAAGGCGGGCAAAATAATATCTGTCTTAAAGGTTTGCGGCGTCTGCACGATCCGTAACAACTCGCGATCCACGGGCCGGGCATACCCCCCTTCCATCATGCGCATGCTCTCCATTACCTGCACAGCAGGGATGGCGCTGCCTTTCTCCATTGCCTGCTTGTAGCACCGCACTATAAGTTCACTGTGTATCAATGGCCTTGCTCCGTCATGTACAAACACTACCCCATCGTCTTTTATTTCCTTCAGGCCGTTTTGCACGCTGTGGTAGCGGGTTTCTCCTCCGGCCACCACTGTGACATCAATACCGCCAAGATAAGACCGAAGAACGGTAGCCGCGCTGCTCAACTGGTCGGCCGGCAGCACAAGGATCATGCGCACATCTGAGAAGGCATCGGCGAACGCCTGTATGGCATAGCACAATAACGGCTTGCCCAGCAGGGGCAAAAACTGCTTGGGCACAGCGGCCCCCATCCTGGACCCT
Source organism: uncultured Flavipsychrobacter sp. (assembly GCA_964396625.1). GTDB lineage: Bacteria > Bacteroidota > Bacteroidia > Chitinophagales > Chitinophagaceae > Nemorincola. Next base: position 3,327 of record CAYNGS010000320.1, on the reverse strand, counting down.
TTGCCGCCGGCAACAATAACAGCATATTTATTTGTACTATCCATTGTTTCTTCTTTATACGCGCAATAACCGTACCAAAACGCAAAAAAAAGGTATTCTTACCTTACTACAAAAGGAAGTTTTACCGGCAGTTGCATTTATTATTATTACATGTACGCACAATGCCGCTTGCCGGATTTTTTGAGTGGAAATATCGCAAGGATCTTAGAAAGGTAATCCCTCCTTTGCCCGCTGCGATTTTATAAAGTCAGTACCAAATGTCAGCTTCCTGGCCACCGGCGCCTTGCTATCTATCATGCGCCAAAAGGGTGTGATTTTAGTTAATGCCTTGCCGGCCATGTACTCTTCATAAGCGGCTTCAGACACAATTCGCAAAAAGATGCCTGAGGTGATGGGGCAGGTATATTCGGCCTTGTGTTCCGCGGCAAGGTCCTTTCTCATTTGTTGTAATGTTGTATGGGTGCCCTTCGGGATGTGGCGGATATAGGCATCCACTATCTCGGGATTGGCGATATACATTGAAGCACCCGCTGGGATATCGGCGAACTGCTTGTCGACTACTTCCACTTTTTCCGGGTGATTATTGTGCAGCTTTTCCTGCCAGGTTTTGCGCTTATATGCCATAAGTCAAAAATTTCTGACCAAAATTAAGCTGCCCGGCTATGCCGTGCAATGATATAAGTCAGGAAGATGGCTCTCTGCTCATTCCTCACCCAGATGGGGCTCATCCATCGGAACATCGCCAAATTTTTTGCGAAACAATTTCGCTCTTTTGCCGGTCACTACACTCATTACAATGCCGATGACGCCATAAAATGTCGTGCTGATAAATGCATATTTGCCGCTGAAAATTGTGATCAGCAACAGCAACACACCAACAAGGGTGATACCAAGGAACGAAAAATAGGCTGTGCGCGTTTCAAACACCTCAACAGGGGTAAGCTGCAGGCGTTCTCTTTTTTTATAGGCGTTATGATACATGGCAGTAAAAAGCAGGTAAATACCCGTGAACCCACCATGATAAACACACAATAGCGGCACCAGGTCATGCTCAAAATCAATGGTGCCATTCCGTATAAGCCATAAGTTAAATACAAACTTGAGCGGATATACATAAAATAAGACCACTATTATGAGTGCAGCATTCAGAAACATTGTCGCGGTATCGTGGAGGCCGAACCGCCTGAAAAAAATATACTGTTCATACCATATGTAAAAGATGATAGCGAAGCAGCAGACAAATGGGAAAAAACCTTTCATGCTCTGAAGCAACTCTGTGGATGATTTAGGTACCTCCAGCGAAATGACCAGCAGGCTCACGGCAAAGGCAAAAACAGCATCGCTGAACGCCTCAATGCGGTGCGGCTCATGGCTGCGCCAAACGATCTTGTCTTTCTGAGCCATCTTCTTTTCATTCAGGATTTTACGGACCATCATGTGTTATTTGCATCTAAAATAACAAAACTGCCGAGAACTTATACATCGGCGCCATGATGCGGCTCCCTCATAGGTATATTGCCGAATCGTTCTTTGAATACGCTCGCCCTCCATTTGCGCAGCAGCGGCGCTGCTACCACCAGCACAGCGTATGGCCAGTAACAAGCGAAAATATGCTTCATGTCGTTGTGCCGCTCGGTATAAGCGATAATGGTGGCTATAAGCCCAAAAACACCCGGCAGTGCCGAGAACAATATATAGCTGACGGTCTCAAACTCCTCAGGCGGTGTGAGATTTAATTCGGCTCTTTTTATAAAGGCGTTCAGGTACATTAGTGCAAACAAAATGAAAATGGCCGTAGCGCCGGCGTTATAGGTCGCCAGAAGCGGAGCCCAGTCCTGCTGCCGCATAATGTAGACATGCTCGAGAAATATAGAGCTGAATAAAAACTTCAGCGGGTAGGCAAAAAACAATACGATGAATACAAGGCAGGTATTCAGCCCGATCGTGATCTGGTCGTGCATGCCATAGCGCCTGAAAAAGATATATTGCTTGTACCAGATACTTACGATACTGAAAAAACAAAAGGCAAACGGAGCAAACCCATCCATAAGGTCCAAAAGATCTTTTGACGATTTTGGCACCTCCAGCGATATAAACAACAGGCTCACGGCAAAGCCGAAGATGGCATCGCTGAGGGCCTCCACGCGGGTCACCTCGTGTGTGCGCCACTTTATTTTATCTTTTTCTGATGTTTTTATGGTTCTGAAGTACTTTCGGATCATAAAGGGATTTGCACCAAAATAGTGATTGTCGACAAAAGAGTGTAATGTTGGGATTTCGGCAGGAATTATTAATATTGCAGTCCGTTTTTGCGGGATGTAGCGCAGCCCGGTAGCGCACTACGTTCGGGACGTAGGGGCCGCTGGTTCGAATCCAGTCATCCCGACTTTTAAGAGCTCAGGAACAACCCTGAGCTTTTTTACTGTCAACTTCGATGTCAAAGTAACATGAAATGACTCAACGGCTATAGACTTGGTTTACTTGCTTTAATAATCGTTTTCCGATTTTCGCCCAACCCGCATTCATTATTATGTATGCAAAATAGTTCTTCAAACCTTTAAAGCCCCTGTGTTCCAGTTGCAGAATAGTGCCGTTATCTGCGGCTATAAGGGTCCAGGTCACGATAGAATCGAGAGATGGGGTTTCCTTTGACATTCCGCCTTGCCAGGAATAAACCAGCTTCTTATAAGTTACAATTTCGAGGACTTCGCAGTATACAGTTCCATCGAAGCCGAGGTTCAACTTTGGCTTGGCCTTGAACTGAAATTTATGCCCAACAATTGGCTTAAAGTCGTTCGGCATTAGCCATTCTGCAAGCAATTTGGGGTCTGTCAGATATTCCCATATTATTTCAGCCGGTTCTGAATAAATAAATTGATGTTTAATGTCCTTTTGCATAAAACGTAACCTTGAGGTTACGCAAATATATGGGTAACTTTCGAGTTACCCAAAAAAATCTAAAAAACAATCCCCAAACCCGATAGCATGGCAGCAAATGAAAATATACTCGAAAAATCGAAAAACTACTGCCCCCTCCCGGACGCGACTGCAGCCGGAAATATCTCCGATCTTAACTGCTCCTATAACACGATTCCCCGAGGTGATCTGAAATTGGCCAATGATCCCGGGCAGCCGGTAAACTTTACATCCCTCCAAAGCACCACCCCACCGCTGGCAAGATATTTGTATTTTCTATTGGTTGTAAAATCGCTCATTATGAAACGGGTAGCTGTAACCATAACGTTTGTGAGTCTGTATGCTTTGATATACCACCTGGCATCCTATACAGGTATTCCCGACAACGTGATCATCTTTATGTTCTTAATG
>CAYNGS010000319.1:0-4414 GCA_964396625.1 uncultured Flavipsychrobacter sp. | reverse complement strand
CAACTTCATAATTAAGGAAAGATTGTTTAAAAGCGTGCAAAGTTACATTATTTTTAAATAACGAAGCCGTATTTCCGCATTTTGCCCCTCGGCACAATCTACGTCGGCCAACTAAATATTTACATATTTCTATATAAAATCAGGTGTCACACCTGCGATATCGTGATTTTTTATTTCTTCCGTGCGCAGTCTCGTGCAATATTTTGAAAAATTTCACCCTCACACCCCCCGGACTACACGGATACAAAAGGCGCCAAAAATGTTGAAATTCAGCTTGTTAATACTGTCGATCGTTGGTATCCAAAAATTCGCTTCTCCCGTTCTCTCACTTGTGCAAAGGCAACGTGCATAGCCCATTTTCTACTTTTAGTAATTCTTCGTAGTTTTACAACGCTCAGCAATTAGTAAATAAACAACATCGTATGAAATCATTCAATTTAACACTATTAATGGTGGGTTTATTCCTATTCTCGCATGCACAGGAAAAGACTGATCTTGCCAAAGATAAATTAAAGGGCAAGGTGAAGTCCCTCACCTCCTCCGGCTACCGGGTGGTCTTATCAGACGGTAAAATTGAAAGAGGCACCCATGTACACACCGCCACCAGCCGGTATAACCCAAAAGGCTATGTTATTGAATTTCTTTCGTCAACCGGCGAAGACACAATTGAGAATGAATATGTACACTTTAAAGAAGAAAAGACCACTTACCGCTACGATAGTAAGAATAATCTTATTGGCACCAACAGCTACCTCGCAGGCGATGTTTTAAACGATTCTTCCTCCTACAAAGTGGACGATAAAGGGAACAGGATAGATTGGTACACCTTCAAGGGAGACGGCACCCTCAAACAGAATTACACTACAGAATACGACAACAAAGGCCACATACTTGAGTCCAACGAGTATTTGAGAAACCGCCTGGTCAACAGGCATACGTTCAAGTACGACGAAAAAGGCAACCAGGTGGAGGAAAATATGTTTGGCAGCGACGGCCACCTTCGCTGGAAAGAAACGTTCGCCTACGATGCAAAAGGCAACCTGGTAGAGGTAACGGACTACAAGCAGAACGGCAGCTTCGATGCGCGCTTCACTTATACCTACGATGCCAAGGGCAACCAGATCGAGGAAAAAGAGTTCACTTCCGAGTCGTCACAACGACACAAACGGATCCTTACCAAGTATGATGGCGAAGGCAACGTTGTCGAAGTGAACGAATTCAACGACAAAGGACATTTTTCGTCTCAATGTAAGCTCGACAAAAGGGGCAACCACCTCCTCGACGTAACTTATAATCCCGACGGCACACTGCTCGAAAAGATAAGCCAGGACTATAAGTACGACGACCATGGCAATGAAGTGGAAATAGAACGTCGACTGACCGATGGCCATGTTTCTATGAAGAACATGTACAAATATGAGTATGATAAGAAAGGCAACTGGCTTAAAAAAATATCGTACGAAAACGACAAACCGGTACGTATAACCGAGCGGAAAATAGAATATTATTGATCGATCGCATAAACCGGTTTAGTTAAAGTCATTCTTACTATTGTCTTTCTTAGGTCCAAAAATATTACATGCACATTCGTCTTAATAGCATCATTATCGTCTTTGTTTGTTTTTATTTATTTGCGGCTGACCGATCATTCGCACAGCCTGTTTGGTCGCCTGCAGTAAGGTCCGAACGCGAGATGCAATGGATGAAGGACAGCCTGCACCTCACCAAACTCCAGGTTGAAAAAATAACTCCGATCTCCCTCGACTACCAGCGCAATATGGATAAGGCCGCACAACCGGATTACGCAACCCGTGGCAAAAGACAACACCCGCTTATGCGCCAGAAAGACGCCGAGATGAAGGCCATCCTCACCAAAAAACAATTCGACAAATATTACCGGAGGGAATTGCTCATCAGGCAGTCCGAAAACGATAAACACTACGAGGGCGACCGCCAGCCTTACTGACCTGCAGCATTTTTTGCAGACACCCACTCATTAAACTATCTGTTCGTTACACGGTCAAATCTGGAAACAGAATTATGCCGATCAACAATAGTGCAAAAGGCTTCCTAGTCGCCTTTCTGCTTTTAACGTCAGTTGCCGCGCTCGCGCAGCAGAGAAGAACCCCAGAGGAACGGGCCCAAAACCAAACCAAGTGGATGCAAAACAATCTCGCCCTCACGCAAGATCAAAACACCCGCGTCTATGACATCATCCTGCACTATGCACGGGAGGCCGATAATACCAATACGAACACCCCACCAGGTAGCGAGAAAAAACTGGAAAAACGCGACATCATGCGCGACAAAGATGCCGAACTGAAACAGGTGCTTACGGGCGAACAGTTTCAAAAATACCAGGCCCACATTAGGGAGATGAAGAACAGGATGATGGAGCGGCGCGCAGGTATGGATCAGAATTGATAGCAGGTCAGTAGCACCCTATCTCCCTCACCTTTTGTTTGATCTTTTGCTCCCATTCCCGTTGCTTGTCTTCTATAGTACCGTGGTTGGTTTCAGTATCATAGGTGCTTTCCTCCTCGTTCGAGTCTTTGGCATTTTGTTTCTGCATTTCGTCCAGCAGGCGGGGGTAATTTTCCTGAGTGAAGGAAGTATTGCGTATCGCATTGGCCAGTTCACAGGCCTTTATAGCGGTAATATCAAAGTGGGTTTGCTCATGCGCCAGCACCCTCGGATTCTTACCCGCTTCCTTGAACCACGAATTCGACCGGTCAAAATAAGGCGTTACAAAGATGTCCAGCACCACTTGCCCGTTTTGCGTCTTGCCCGAATATCCCATACCGATGCCGCTGAAGGTGGCAGCCAGCTCGGGTATCTGCTCTTCCACGGGCCCCGTAAAATCACTTATCGATAATGGCCGCTGCAGCGAGTAAACTATACAATTGGGCTTGTCTGTTGTCCTTCCCATCGTCACATTCACTTTCACTTCCGAAGACGTAGGCACCTTTCCCCGGTTTTGCGCCCACCAGCTATCAAATCTCTTAAGGTCATTTTCAATTGCCGTCCGCAAAAAGCCCTCGATATATTCGCCCGGGTCTCCGTCCAGTTGCCCATGCCCCTTGCCACTATACTCCACCACCTGCTTGCCAGCCGCATAAAAAGTGAACGTCAGCGAGGCATCTACTTTCCACTCAACACCCTCTTTTCGTGCATTCACGTCCATCTTTGTTATATGGAGCACTATGGCCTGCGTCGAATTGTCCTGAACTACATTATGCTCAATAAAACTCCTTAAAGAATTTGCCGTACCTTTTTCAAATGCTATTTTATCCACCCTACCCCCTCCCGCCATCACACCTATAGATGATTTATCTGGGCGGTCATCAATTACATCGCTGATATAAAACCCCTTGGGTGAGTAGTTAACGCCTTCTTGTTTCAGTTGAATGTATTTAACACCTTGCGCTTTTGCAGCGCAAACCGAACACAATATTCCGATCACGAACAAGATTTTTTTCATAGCGTATTTTGACTATAGTAAAGATAAGATTGTCGTTTTACTTAAAACATTATTTTTCCTACCCGCCTGCAGATTCTAATTATTTTAACACTAACTATCGCTAACTTTATAACGGAATAATTTTCTGATTTAAAACCCTCACTTTTAACTTTCGACTTTTAACTTAAAATTGATGACAGCATACATAGTAGCCGGGTATCGCACGGCAGTCGGAAAATCTAAACGCGGAGGTTTCCGTTTTTATCGTCCCGATGATCTTGCGGTGGATGTGATAAAAGGATTGTTGGCCAGCGTGCCACAGTTAGACCCCAAACTGATAGATGACGTGGTGGTAGGTAATGCCGTGCCCGAAGCGGAGCAGGGCCTCCAGGTAGGGCGCATCATAGCCAATAAGGCCATTGGCGAGTGGGCCGCCGGTGCAACGGTAAACCGGTATTGCGGATCCGGCCTCGAAGCAATTTCCATCGCCACGGCCAAGATACAGATGGGCATGGCCGACTGCATCATTGCGGGTGGCACCGAGAGCATGAGCCTTGTACCTACTGCCGGCTGGCGCACCATGCCCAATTATGACTATGCAAAAGCAAACGGCGACTATTACCTGAGCATGGGCCTCACCGCCGAAGAAGTGGCCAAAGACTATAAGATAACCCGTGAAGACCAGGATGCATTCTCCCTGCGGTCTCACCAACGGGCATTAAATGCTATTAAAGAAGGTTATTTTAAAGAAGGTATTCTCCCCATAAAAGTGAAAGAGATCTACGTGAATGAAAAAAATAAAAGGGCTGAGCGGGAAACAATAGTTGATACCGACGAAGGACCACGCGCGGATACCTCGCTGGCCGCACTCGCCAAACTGCCGCCTGTATTTGCACAAGGCGGCACAGTAACAGCCGGCAACTCATCCCAAACCTCCGATGGGGCCGCCTTTAC
>CAYNGS010000318.1:0-4419 GCA_964396625.1 uncultured Flavipsychrobacter sp. | reverse complement strand
GCAACGCTGTGCCTAGAGCAGATTGCGAAGAAACAATAGAAATGATCTGTGACTTCCTCAATATTAAAAGAAGTGACCCGGCTACCTGGTACGCGCCGCACCCGGCCCGGCAAGGTATAATGGTGCAGCTTTTTCAACACCCCTTGCTGCAGCGCAACCGGGACTCGAAGATGATAAGGGCGGCATACGAGCAGCTTTGGGGCCGCAGCGATATTTGGGTAAATACGGACAGGGTAGGGTTTAATCCTCCCGAAACGGCTACATACAGCTTCCCCGGCCCTAAACTTCACTTTGACGTCAGTCTCGATTTGCCCATTCCATTCGGAACACAGGGCATTTTGTACCTGTCGGACACGCGGGCCGATCAGGGCGCCTTCACATTGGTTCCGGGCTTTCAGCACCGCGTGGAGCACTGGATACATAACCTGCCCGAGGGAGCAAACCCAAGAACGGAAAACCTGTATGCGTTAGGCGCGGTGCCTGTCGCGGCCAATGCGGGCGACTTTATTATATGGCACCAGGCATTGCCGCATGGCAGCAGCCCCAATACGTCGCCATTGCCCCGCATTGTTCAATACATCAACTATAACCCGATAGACCCCGAAATAAAGACCAAATGGGTATAGGTGCGGGCAGCAAGGATTGATTTTTATTACGTTGAATTTTATGCTGATAGGTGAGTTGTCAAAATGTTCGGGTTTTTCAAAAGACACTATCCGGTTCTATGAAAAGATAGGGCTGATAGAATTGGGTAAGCATGCCCGCCGCGATAACAACTACAAGGACTATCCTGAAGAGGTACTACTCGTTTTAAGGTCGATCAGGAATCTGAAAGACCTTGGGTTTACGCTTGAAGAGATAAGGGAGATCATCATTCGAAGACAGATGAAGGCCTTGGACCGAAGCACAGCATTCAGGATCATAGAGCAAAAGATCATTCATCTCGATATTCAGATAGATAAACTGCTGCTCTACAAACACCGGCTGCAAACCGCACAATTGCAGGTGCAGGGAGAAAAGGTGAGCCACGTCGTGCCGCTTACTGAAATGAGGATGCGTGCTTAGCCTGCCAGCTTGTCCACGATCCCATAGGCAATTGCTTCTTGCGCGTCCATCCAGTAATCTTTGTCGAAGTTGTCTTTAATTTGCTGAATATCTTTGCCACAGTTTGCGGCCAGCAGCCGGGCTGCCGTTTCTTTCGCTTTCGCAATTTGTCTTGCATGTATCTCCAACTCCCATAGACGTGCCTGGAAACTGCCCATGCTTGGCTGATGGATCATCACTTCGGCCAGCGGAAATATGTAACGATTGCCCTTTTCGCCGGCCGACAGTAATATGGCCGCCATTGATGCCGCATGACCTATGCAATACGTGTACACGGGCGCCGGTATGCGCTGCATTGTATCGTGTATGGCGTTTCCCGATGTTACCATACCACCGGGGCTGTTTATATAAAAGTGTATGGGCTTAACAGGGTCAACTGAGGAGAGGTAGCTCAGTTGTTCCACAATTGTACGGGCATTGCTGTCTTCGACCGCTCCCCATAAAAATACCATTCGCTGCTCCAGCAGATTCTTATTCACTATCTGTTGCATTCCGGCAGGTTGCGTGCAGGCATAATCATCGGGCTCGTTGTCTGTTTCCTTTGTTAATTGTGTGTTCATTTTTTTTAGCGAATATAGAGGTTGGAGTATGGTCCATGGTTCGGGTTTTGGTAGTATTTTTTTATTGTGGCGCCGAAATAATCTGTGGGCCAGCATCTTATAGTTTGTATCTTAGTAGCGATGAAAAAGTGGATCGTTTTTCTGTTGCTTCTATGGCCGTATCTGTCGGGTGCGCAAAACAGCCTGAAGAACGTGACCCTGCTCAGCCGCGACAGCATCACGAAAAGGTCCCAATTCCGCCTCGCCGCAAATTGGAGGTTCCATTCAGGAGACTCCGCTATCTACGGGTCCGACGATTTTAATGACAGCACATGGAAACTGGTCACCGCGACCATCTTCCGCGATACGCTGCCTCATGTTTTGCCCCGGGCTAACCCCGTTGTCGAATGGTACCGGCTGCACCTATTGGTCGATTCAGACATTGTTGGGCGCCCGTTGGCGCTATCCATGGTTTTTAATGGTGCTGCTGAGATATTTGTTGATGGCAAAAAGGTTGCTCATTTCGGTGCGATCAGGGGCGCGGACAGTAGTGAATATGTCGCACCAAACGGATTTCCGCATGCCATTGTTTTTACCACACCGGGGCTGCATGTAGTGGCCGTCCGGTTCCTGAATTATGATCCGGACACCTACATCCGCAATAATCACTTTTCAGGATTCGTTGTCTCAATTGGCGATGCGAACAGGCTTTTTGTGAACCAATACGGAACGCTGTTGAACAATATGCCGGTATTCCTGTTTCTGTTGACCATTTTTTTTGCATTGTTCTTTATTCACCTGTTGTTGTTTCTTTATTACCGCACCAACCGTTCAAATTTATATTTCAGTATCTTTTGCCTGTCACTTTCGTCTATGTTCGTGCTGCTTTATTTGTCGGTGGTCAGCGACGATCCTCATACCCGCATTGTTTTTAGCAGTTACGCGTGGCCGGTCGTCCTCGGGGTCTCCTGTTTTTCTTTTAGCGGCATCAATAATGAGTTGTTTGGCGGAAAGAGGCTCAGGTTCACCACCATTGCTATCATTTCTATTCTGGCTGTAGTTTTAAATTTTCTGGACAGTGATACTGGTGAAATTGTATTCGCCGGGCTTGCGCTGCTGGTGATGGTGGAGGCGATAATCCTGACTATCGCTGCAATTGCGAAAAAGCGACGCGGCGCGAGGATCGTCGGTATTGGCATATTGTTTTTTACGGTCTTTATGCTGTTTACCGTAAGCTATACCTTGCTCAATCACGGGCTTGAGTTTCAATCGGGCAGTATATATGGCGTCATATTTGCCATTATCGCATCATGCGCAGTGCTCAGTATCCCGTTTTCCATGTCCGTGTATCTTTCGTGGAGCTTTGCGGCTATCAACAAAGACCTTACCAGGCAGTTGCAGCAGGTGCAGCTTCTTTCTGACAAAAACCTGCTGCAGGAGCAGGAAAAGAAGAGAATGTTGGAAACCCAGAATGAAAAACTGGAAGAAGAAGTGGCCGTGCGCACGGCCGAGGTGGTGTCGCAGAAAGATGAGATCGAAAAACAGCATAAGGAGTTGAAGGTGGAGAAAAAGAAATCTGACGATCTGCTGCTGAATATATTGCCTGGCGAGATTGCCGAAGAGCTGAAGGAAACCGGCCATTCGCAGGCGCGGTATTTCAATAATGTGACAGTGCTTTTCACAGATTTCGTGGATTTTACGAAGGCGGGTGAGCGTATGACTCCGCAGGAGTTGGTGGATGAGCTGCATACCTGTTTTAAAACATTTGACGAGATAATTTCAAAATATCATATTGAGAAGATAAAGACGATCGGGGACGCCTACCTCGCTGTGTGTGGCTTACCGCTCCCTGTTGCAGAGCACGCTGTAAATGTTATAAGGGCCGCCGTGGAAATAACGCAGTTCATGGCAGAACGAAAGACCCGGTTGAAAGAAAAGGTCTTTGAGGTCAGGGTAGGGGTGCATAGCGGAAGCGTAGTGGCAGGAATAGTTGGTGTGAAGAAATTTGCCTACGACATTTGGGGCGACACCGTCAATACAGCCGCCAGAATGGAGCAAAGCAGCGAAGCTGGCAAGATCAATATATCGCAAACCACTTACGACCTCATAAAAGATCAGTTCGAATGTACCTATCGTGGAGAGATAGACGCGAAGAACAAGGGAGCGCTGCGCATGTACTACGTTGTGAAGCAAACGGCTTAGTATGACTACAAACTCGCAGCCTGATTTTTTTTAGAAGCCTTCCTGTCTCATAACCAATTCTTTAGTTCGCTTGTCTCTCTCCAATACAGTTTTAGTTAATATTTTGGAATGATTCTTGCTTTGGTTTCTTCATCACCTGTAAATGAGCCGGCAAACGACAGGTGATTAAGAAATATTTTAATAAAAAAAGTGTATTATATTATTTTTTTATTAAATTGCATAAGCAGTTCTTGCTTAAGTGCTTTCATATTGGTCTAATCTTTATTTCCTACTTCAAAAATTAACGCACATGAAAAAGCTACTACTTTTCTTTCTTATCGGTTGCCTTTATTTTACAGCAAATGCCCAAGGGCCTATCACCGGAACGTTTACAGTTTGTGTCGGGTCGACCACAAATTTATCTTGCACACCCGCTGGTGGCACCTGGGCCAGCAGCAACACATCTCTCGCTACCATCGGCACCTCATCCGGTGTGGTCACGGGTGTCTCTGGTGGCGTGGTAACCATTACCTATTTTGTAACAGGCACATTTGTGTTACAGAACGTAACGGTGAACCCGCTCCCTTCGCCCATC
>CAYNGS010000317.1:0-4446 GCA_964396625.1 uncultured Flavipsychrobacter sp. | reverse complement strand
GATGCCACTTACGCCAATACCGATTTTAGCCGCCGACAGAACTACCTGACATCAGACATTCCCGATTCGGTGTTAGTTGGTTCCGTAACAAAAAATTTCAGTCCCATCGTTGAGCATTCGCCTGCCACAGGGTATAACAGAACCGTTAACGTATGGGCCGATTATACGGACCCATTATTCACTAAGAACGGCAAACTGGGTCTTGGCTTCAAGTCGCAGTTTTATGACTTTCACAGTGATAATAATCCCATGGTCGACTCGTTTGGTATAGACAACGGAACACATTTTCAGCCAGACAACAGCATTTTGAGTAAGTACAATTATTCTCAGCAAATACACGCGGCCTACGCTAACTGGAATGACCAGCTTGGCAAGTTTGGCTACCAGGTTGGGTTGCGGTTTGAAGATGCAATTTATGACGGAAATGGGGTGCTGGCCAGCGGTAGTGCACCGCATGACACGTCGTTTCACAACAGTTTCTTTAATTTTTTCCCGTCGGCCTTCGTGTCTTATCAGCTAAACGATCAGCAAAGTATCTACCTGAATTATAGTCGCCGTACCAACAGGCCCGGGTTCATGCAATTGCTTCCGTTCATTGACCTCTCGAATCCCGGTACTGTGAATACAGGTAACCCTGCGTTGATACCCGAGTTTATTAATAATATCGAATTCAGCTACAGCCGGTCAGATAAAAGAGGTGACAATTTTATTGCCAGCGCTTACTATGCTTACACAGAGAATCTGATAGAGAAGGTAACCGTGCCGCTCACAGCCGAACAGGCGGCGGACTACCATGTCCCCTCAAGCGACTTATTGGCAAAGCCGGTGAATATTGCCTCTGGTACAACGTATGGGCTGGAAGGCACAGGGCATATTCAAATAATACCAATTTGGGACGCGACCATAAACGCCAATTTTTTTGAGAATCAGTTAGTTGTTGGCAACAATGAGCCAAATCTTGCAAATAACAGCGGATTCACATGGTTTGGCAAGATCAATACCAATCTGAAATTGCCTAAGAATTTTTCTTTACAGGTGAACGGTAATTACGAATCACCGAAGATCATTACCCAGGGCACGCTTAGAGAAACCTATTGGGTAGATGTGGCTGTGAAAAAAAGCTTCTGGAAGAACAAGGCTACATTGGTTCTGAACTGTTCCGACATTTTTAACACCCACACAACCTTTACTAACTACAACCTCCCTTACTACAGCGAAACCATAAACCGCATCAAAGAAACGCGCATCGGAAATATCACCTTTACTTATCGTTTCGGAAAGTCTGACCTAGGTAAGAGTGGTCCGGGTGGCGCCAAAAAAGGTGGCGGTGGAGATAATAAAAAGAAACTAGCCCCGGCAACCGACGAAGACCGCGAAAAGAATATGAAGGAAGGGGACGATAACGACCAGGGTGGCGGCGGCGGACCACAGGGTGGCCAAAAGAAAGAAGGCGGCGGACGTAATTAGCAAGTTGGCACTATCTTTGGGGTAGTAAATAAAATGGTTTTATGGCCAGAATAAATAAAGTGGTTATGCTCATTGCTGTATTTGCAATGATGGCTGCACAAACACAGGCACAGATGTTTCGCGATTACGTGAACGAGGCCGACCGCTCCCTTAACCAGCTGCAGAAGAATAAGAATAATGGCGGTGGCTTGTCTCAGTCCGATATAGCTGCCGGCCTGAAGCAGGCGCTGCAGGTAGGCGCTAAGAACGCCACTAATAAGGTCTCTGCTGTTAACGGCTTTTTTGGCAATGCCCTTATTAAGATACTGATGCCACCTGAAGCAAAAAAAGTGGAGAATACGCTGAGGGAAATCGGATTGGGCGACCAGGTAGATAAGGCGATACTAAGCATGAACCGTGCCGCTGAGGATGCTTCCTCGAAGGCATTGCAGATATTCATTGATGCAATAACCTCAATGACAATCCAAGATGGCATGACAATACTGAGGGGCCAGAATGACGCAGCTACCCAATACTTGAAAAGCAAGACCACCGCAAAGCTCACAGCGGCTTTTCGCCCGGTAATACAGGAGTCGCTGGACAAGGTGAATGCCACGAAGTATTGGGCTATAGTTTTCAATACTTATAACGAGTTGCCTACCACTTTTACAAAAGTCAATCCTGACCTTCCTGCCTATGTTACAGAACGGGCATTGAATGGCGTATTTGTATATATAGCCGATGAGGAAGCCAAAATTCGTCTTAACCCTGCCGCCAGGGTCACCGACCTGCTCAAAAAAGTATTTGGTTCAAAATAATTCCGGCGGTTAAGTCGATCCTCATCAATAAGAAATACATATTTTTCTTATCGGGATTATCTTTTTATTAAAAATAGTGGAATCGCGCGTTCCGCCATCTTATAGCAGCGTATGCCATCGCCGCCGATTTGGGGTTTAGATAACAACTCTTTATCTTGCAATAGCATGGCAGGGCTGCCGACTTATTATAAAACCTAATTGCACTATGTCTGAGGAACAGAATTTTGATTTTATTGGATGGTGGAACGAACAATCTTTTCCCGGTAAGGATTTATTTAAGATCGATGAGGCCGGCGCCATCATTCTGTGTGCCAATAACAATATCAAAGAGCGCGCAATTGCCACCGTTTCTGCCGAAAATGCCGAGGTAGTGATAAAGACGCTGACCGAAAAGTTTGCCGAGGTGGAGGAAAGAATGAGGGAGATGGAAACCGAGTGGGTAGGAGCTGAAGACAAGCAGAAGCTTGCCGACAAGGTAGCGCAAATAAAAGAATACCTGCATAGCGTGAATGCGCTGGGCGATTTTGAGAAGCCAGCACTGCTCGTGCACGATTGGGAACATACGCTCTATAAATTATCTGAAGAGCACTACGAGGCAAAACTAAAAATTGTAGAGCTGGCGGAGGGCCTTGCAGATAGCGAACAATGGAAAGAAGCAACACAGGCGTTCCGCGATATATCCGACAAATGGAAACAGACCGGGCATATTGATAAGAACAGGAATGACAAGCTATGGAACAGGATAGAGGCGGCACGGAAAAAATTTCATGATCGTAAACGGGTGCATCATGAAGACGAAGAGATAGACATGCTGCACAACCTGGATCTGAAAATAGACCTTGTGGAGCAGGCTGAAGCAATAGCCAAATCGGAAGACTGGAAAGTCACCACCGATGCTTTTTTAAGACTTACAGAAGAATGGAAAACCATAGGCCATACTGTTAATAAGAAAAATGAGGAGCTGTGGCAACGGTTTATAGCCGCTAAAAGCGCCTTCTTCGACCGCAAGAGGGACCACTCCAGCAAGATCCACCAGGAGCAGGAAGCCAACTATGTTATCAAGCTGGCTCTTGTAGAGAAGGCAGAGGCGCTCACCGACAGCAAAGAATGGTCGGCAACAGCGCAGGCTTATGCGGCACTGATGGAAGAATGGAAAAAGACCGGCCGTGTACCGCACAGCAAGTCCGACGAGTTGTGGAAGAGATTTACCGGTGCGCAGGAGCATTTTTTTGACGCCAAACGGAAACATACTGAAGAGATAAGAGGCGAGCAGGAAAACAACTATGAACGCAAGAAGGTGCTATATGAGCGTGCAGAACAGTTAAAGCATTCGAATCACTGGGGGGAGACAACCGGCGAAATGAATGAGCTGATGGAAGAGTGGAAAAAGATAGGGCCGATACCCCGCTCGTATGGCGATAAAATGTGGGAAGATTTTAACGCTGCCCGAAAATATTTTTTCGCCCGTAAGGATGCTAACCGGGAGCAAAGAAAACAATATGCTGAGTCGCAAAAGGTTGCCCGCATAGAGAATGCCAAAAATATAATCGTAAAGCTGGAGCGGGATATTGCAGAGGAGGAAGAGAAGCTGGCAGATTTTAAAAACGCCATCGAAAATATTACACCGGGTAAAAAAGCTGCGGAACTCCGCACTCATCTTGAGACGCTGATCGCTGATTGCACTATAAAACTGCAGCGCCTGAAGGACAAATTCGCCCAGGCACGCGAGGATGTGAAGGTACCAGAGAAGAAGGACGATGTGGGCGTGGAGGAGTAGCACCTGTTGAATTCAGTGCAACATCTTATCAGATAATTCCCTCTCTTACAAGATCATGCAGGTGCAGCATCCCGGCATACTTTCCATTTTTGGTTACCACCAACTGGCTGATGTCGTAGCGGCGAATAAGGGCGAGCGCCTCCGTTGCTAGTTCACCTGCATCGATCGATTTTGGATCGGCAGTGAGTATGTCCTTCGCCTTTAGGTTCGCCGGGTTTTCATGTTTTTCCAGCATTCGGCGCAGATCACCATCAGTTATTATACCCTGTATTTCATTTTTTTCGCCGAGTACCACAGTTGCACCCAGGCGTTTCCCTGATATTTCATAAATGATCTCCTTCAGGCTTGCCGTATGCTTTACTGCGGGCTGCTCATTCATATCACTCATATCAGAAACGAGGAGAT
>CAYNGS010000316.1:0-4449 GCA_964396625.1 uncultured Flavipsychrobacter sp. | reverse complement strand
CGTAAAACTGTGGGCAGACACCAACCAGGTGAACAGGCTGCGGCAAATGAACCGGTACTCGCCAAATACCGTTTCCACAGTTTCCGCGCCGCTGGTGGTGGCATACGGCATAGACTGGGGCAATATTTTTTCGAAGCGAACAATAGACTGCAGGAATCTTGTGGTGCATGACCCTGTGTGGTATATGAAGACCGTAAAACAACATCCTGATCTCTCTATGGTGGCTGAAAAGGAGGGATCGTCGTTCGTCCACCGGTTTGCAGTATCGGAGTTCGATATCGTCAAACCCAACTTTACCTACGACTATACAGGAGATAAGAACTCCTATATTTTTTACTTAAAAGGCGGGTCGGCTACACTGCATGACTGGGCTGTTGACAAGGATATTGCAAAAGACACCAGCACGCTGCTTTACGCACAGAAAGGCGACATAAAGCCCGACAGTATCATCTTTAAGAAAGACGGACAAGTGTACCGGATGAATGCCCCCGCAGCGGACTTCGTCACTACCGACGAGAATGTGACCATAAAAAATGTGAGCATACGACACATGACAGACGCTGATATTGAGACAGGCAGGCTGATGGAGATATACAACCTTGCTTTTCCTTCTATCAAAATAGAAAGCTTTAACTGGAAGAGGCTGCTGCATACCGACGAGCTCGTATCACCCGCTATTTATGCAAGTAATCCACTTATAGACATTCATTTTATTCGCGACGACGCACCGTCAGCACACAGCCGGGTCGGCAGGTTTCCAAATCAACTGATAAGGGATGCAATAAAAACAAACATCGGCAATGTGCACATTGTCAATGGAACGATCAAGTATAACGAGCCTGTAAAAAATTCGGACACAGCGTTTGTGATCAGGTTTGATGCTATAAATGGTACACTGAAGAATATAACCAATACGGACGACGGGCTGCGGCAAAACAGCCGGTGCATAATAGATCTCAAGGGAAGATACATGAACAAAAGCCCTGTATCTGCCACCTTTGATCTTTCACTCACCGATCCGAAGGGCCGTTTTAAAGTGGATGGATATGTGAATAATCTGAACGGTGATGATGTAAGCACCCAGGCAGCTGTTTTTACGCTTGCAAAGGTGACCTCTTTTCAGCTGACGCATATGGACGTGCATATAGAAGGCGATGAAACGTACTGCCGCGGTGACTTCGCGATGCTATACCACGACCTGAAAATATCTCTGTTCAAGTTCAAATCTGACGACAGAAAAAACAAGACGGGGCCGTTTGCATTTGTGGCCGATGCAACGATCCTGTATCCCGAAAACCCGATGCCGGGTAAAAATGTGCGCAAGACAACTGCGGAACTGCCGCGCGACCCTAACCACGGTTTCATTTACCTGATATGGCAGGCCATGTATATGGGCGCGCAGAAAACAGCAGTACGCGACGACCAAATAATAGCCCTGGCGGGCGGAAAAACCGACGATGAGCAGCGACCAAAGAAAGGTTTCTTTCAACGGATATTCGGAAAGAAGAAGTAGATGATACCTTTACCCTTTTCAGCGGGTGTAACGTAATTCCATATCGGCCAGGGACCTTGTAACGCCATCCTTTTGCCACGATGTTATGTCATAAAGGCGCACGATCTCAGAACGGCAAACATTTAGTCAGTATGCCCAGTTGACCGGACCGCAAATGCTTTTACTCAACAACAATGGGCTTTATGGTTCGTTCACCACTGG
The DNA here is from genome assembly GCA_964396625.1 of uncultured Flavipsychrobacter sp. GTDB lineage: Bacteria > Bacteroidota > Bacteroidia > Chitinophagales > Chitinophagaceae > Nemorincola. The sequence goes on along the minus strand of CAYNGS010000316.1, from coordinate 2,735 downwards.
TACCATTTGTAAACTGAACGTAGTAGACGCCCCTCGCCCATGCTAATATGGGCACATCCATTTGCCCGCTGAACTGTCCGTTCCAGATCATCTGCCCAACCGAATTAATGACTGTGACCTGTAACCGGGACTTACCAGTAGTGGTGAAATGAACAGTTTCCTTCGCGGGTACGGGATACACCTTTATGTCATCTGGTTGTGCCACCGTTTGAACCGCAGTAGGGCCGCCCGTGATCTGGAAATTGCTACCGTTAACGTTAAAGAACACATTGTTCGCCCCCTTTACTTTTATGCGCTCGGTAGATGACGATATAGTGGAACCTGGAATTATGATGCTTGCAGAACCGGTGTTCGGGAACCTGCCCACAAGCGTTGGCCAGAGCAGTCCTGCGTCGGGAGAAATGTAAATATCCACGCTGTCACAGTTCACCGGAGCGGCATTCGTTCCAACAACATTCCACGTAACGGACTGTGTGGAACCAACGGGCCAAGATACAAATGTGGATGGGCTGGTAACTTTGAACCCTGCGTAATTACCGACCGCGCCGGTGCTAACCACATTAAGATGAATAGTATCGTCAGGAACAGTGATGCAACCGGTGCCGCCGATGATGTCGCGCACCGTCATTTTAAATGTGAGGTACCGGGCAGTATCCGGGGCCTTTTCGCCTTCATTATTTTCTACGCCTGCATTGCTCAATACACCGGACATGACCATACTTACTTTTGGAAAAACGCGCGTGGAATTATATACCGGGTTGTATGATCTGAAGATGGGACCTTTAAAGAAAGTATTTACAAGGCGGGCACCGAAATCGCCGCGGTTCCATTGCTCCCAACAATAAGTATTTGCAGTGTCTGCAACAGAGTCAACAGCAGCCGGCCCTATCAGTTCGAACGGCGTCTTGTATGGAATAGTGTAAGAAGCAGAGAACGGCGCCAGGCTCACGAGCTTGTTGCCGGTGGATGTTTTTACGGCGCACGAGTTTCCTCCGCCGTTTATGTACGAAACGATCTCGTTCACATTTACCGAATGAAAATAAGCGTCGCTATGCGGCTGCAGATCGTCGGGCGAACAAATACCGGCATACGCCATAATGGTAGAGCCGCTGCCCGGCTCATAGGCCTTCGACGAAACGGCATTTCCTCCACCACAGCTTCCGTCGGAACCATTATTAAACGGATGGCTGCCTCCGTGCTCGTGCCCCATTTCGTGTGCCACATAGTCTATGTCGAAACCATCGCCCACAGGTGTGGGGCTGCCGGTAACGCTCTGCGCCTTATTGCCCCCGGAACAAATAACACCCTGCAGCGAAAGGCCGCCACCGCCTGTGGTGAATACATGCCCGATGTCGTAGTTGCCACTACCGATACGTGTATCGCAGGAGGTCTGGTTTTGCGTAAGACAAGCACCTGGGTTTGCGTCAATAGAAAAGAAAGGGTCCGAACCATTAACACTCCCGGTATGGGTAGGCCATATCAAGGTATCTTCATGAGTCACAAAGGTCATGGTCACCGAAAATTCGCGCTCATACACGCCGTTGATCCGGTTCATCGTCGTTGTCATTTTACTGAGACATGCTGCAATCGTGGGACTGGCAGAGCTGGTGGCAGCCTGGCAATAAAAATCGTCGGCGGAGAGTGCAAGGCGATATGTGCGCAGTTGTGAACCATTGACCGTTTTTTGTGCCGGTTTCCCAAAATTGTCCAGTTGCTGTAACTGATTTTGCATAATATCCATAGGCTCTCCTGCCGGGCCATTTTCGTCGGGCGACTTAACGAGGCATTTCATCCGGTCGCTGAAGGCACGTGTTTCGTCAGCTTTGTAGTGCGCCATGTAAAACCCATCGTGCATATTGTCATATGGGTCTATGAAGGACGTCTGCTCACCATTGAAGATCATTGCATGGAAGCCATACAAGGTAAAATCGAGCTTGGCTGTCACGGTATGGTTACCGATAGCCTCTGCGGTAAAAGTTTTGATATCGGGATATTTTGCCGCAAGCTCGTCGGGCATCATCGGGGTTTGCCATACCTTGAAGTTCATCATACTGCCATCGGGCATGGGTAAGGCAATTGTTACTCCTTCAGCGGGGTCGCTCGACAAATTCCAGAGTTGCACCCTGAGGGTCGCCTCATCGGCCGAATAAAGCAGAAAATGCACCGGATGCATTATTTGTAGCTGCGGAGATACCCGATTTGCATCGACCGGCTCCCAGATATTTTGTGCGAAACCCGCATAGCATCCTAAAACCAGCGAAACAAAAAGGAGGCACGTAATCAGTTTTTTCATAGCTATTCTTCTAAACAATAAATTATTACATTCGGGTAGATATTAACCGAAAACATAAAATAAAGTTCCCGATTTTGGTCGGAGTGAAAAAAAATTATTGGGAAATGTAGTGAAAAAAGGGGTGAAAATTTAACCGATAAGGCAGGCCCACCAGCGCAAAAACACCCCGCGAATAATAATATGCGGTCTTGCACAACAACTCGTTATTGTCTTCCCACGTAAAACACAGCGGAATATTCATCGTGCTCTATGATACAGTTGTGGATATCTTCAGGCGTATCTTCCACGATCACTTAGGCACAGCTTTTCAAAAAAATGCGGGTATACAATTTGTTTTTGATCTCGACCTGTGACATAGCGGCTATTTCAGGATAGTCTACCCATGTTTCTTTTCCTTCAGGGCTTGTGCATACGATAAGTTTCATGGTTTTTATTTTAAGCT
>CAYNGS010000315.1:0-4461 GCA_964396625.1 uncultured Flavipsychrobacter sp. | reverse complement strand
CGGGCCTCCCTTCCTTCAGTTGCTCGCCCGGTCATTAGATGATCTCGTAAATGACAAAGTGGACGATAGTTGGAAAAAGAAATAAGACTACACTGAAAGATTTCAATATTAAAGCCCCGATTCCGGGGCTTTAATTACTGTGCTAATACTATGCTAAGTGCATTTTATCTTTTTTCGCCAGCAGTTCATCAACCGTTTCCTTGTACATTTCGTCAGGCACACAGCAATCTACCGGGCATACGGCCGCGCACTGGGGCTCGTCATGAAATCCCTGGCATTCGGTGCATTTATTTGGAGTTATATAATAAACGTCAACAGATATCGGCTCATGAGGAGCCATCGCATCAGTAACCGAGCCATCCATAAGCGTAAAAGGTCCCTTTACAGTCGTTCCATCCGCCATAGTCCACTCCACCCCACCTTCATAGATCGCATTATTAGGACACTCCGGTTCACAGGCGCCGCAATTAATACATTCATCAGTGATCTTAATAGCCATAAGTAGTATTTTATTTAGTTTATGTGCGCACAAAGTTACAACTTCGCACCAAATTTTAATAAGGATAAAAATTGCAAATACTTATTATTTATTTAATGAATTTTTATGGCTTACGATAATATTATCAGCACAGAAAGAAGGATTGACCTGCTTTGCAACCTCGGCGGATATATGACTTTAAATGATCCGACCTGGCTGGATGTGCAGTCGCGGGCCGTACATGCAAATGCATGGTTTACTGCACCGCACATAACGCTCGCAGCCGACAATATTGTTGCTCAATTTTTACAGCGCGATAAACTGCAGCAATGGATCGCGGGCTACACGCTGCCGCAAACATTAAAAGCAGTGGGCATTGTTATGGCCGGAAATATTCCGTTGGTTGGGTTTCACGACTTCCTTTGCGGATTTGTCAGTGGTCACAGGCTGCTCCTGAAGTTGTCATCAAAAGACGATGTGTTACTTACCTACCTGCTCCGAAAATTGGGAGAATGGGAACCACAGGTATTGGAGCAGGTGACCATTGCCGAACGACTGAACAATTGCGACGCATACATTGCCACCGGCAGCAATAACACCGCGAGGTACTTCGAACAGTACTTCGGAAAATACCCGCATATTATCCGCCGAAACCGGACCTCTGTTGCCATACTCGATGGCTCAGAGACCGATGAGGAACTATCCCTGCTGGCCGACGACGTTTATCTATACTATGGCCTCGGCTGCCGCAACGTTACACAGGTATGCGTGCCGCGCAATTTCAATTTCGCACGTTTGCTCAACGCATTTAGCAGACACAACGGTTATGCCGACCTGAATAAGTACAAAAACAATTACGACTACCATCTCGCCATCTACCTGCTCAACAGAATACCCTACATGAGCAATGAGTCTTTGCTGATGGTAGAAAACGAACTTCCGTTTTCCGCGGTCAGCGTGCTGCATTACCGGTTTTATGATGACAAGGAAACACTGATCGCGCAACTTACAAACAACCCCGATATCCAGGCCATCATAGGGAAGGGTTTCGTACCCTTCGGCGATTCCCAAAAACCCGCATTAAGCGAATATGCTGATGGCATAGATACTATGCAATTTTTGTGTAGTTTATAGGCGCCGATCGTTTGTGTCCATTCGGCTACAGCAATAAGGCTTCGACACTTGCAGTCCTGCGTTTTCAAAATTACCGTTGAATAACGGTGATAAATACCGCTATTCAACTCTTTTTCACGCGTTTTCGTATAGATACTTTTGCTCAATTAATAGTGGCCGGGATGCCCCTGCCTATTGTTCATCAAAAAAAAGATCACAATGCAAAAGACAAACAGATTATCTAAGGCGCTGGCACTGACCTTCCTTGTGGCAATTATCGCTATAGGTTGCCACTTCACCCAGCAGACATTGCCCACCGATGCAAACAGTATCACCTGCAACTCCACGATCACCGCCTCGGACTTCAATACCTGGTTCGACTCCGGCATCGTTACTTTAAATGGTCCGGTTACTCCTGCCAACAGCCTGACGTTTCCCGACCTCCCCAACTGTAGTTTCTACAAATGGTCTGAACGTATGTTCCTTTGGCTCACTTCTCCGGCACCCAAAAGGTATGGCGGCGGTGGCGGCCTCATCATGGGTTCTCCCGCCTTTTATGATGTATCACCCGAAGACTCCAACGGAAACAGGACATTTATTCCGCATACGCCTGGCGCACTAATGGTATTCAACATGCGCGCGGCACAACTGGGGGCACACGACTTGCCAGTGGTTATGGAAAAAAATTCCGCCCGCCTGTTAGAGGTGCTCAAACCCGTCATGTCAAAAAGTGGCAGGCAGCTTGTCCTCAACAAAGAAGGGCAGGAAGTCGAAATAGGAAGCGCACGGCTAGACCAGGGCAAGAGACCTGTTTTCATGGATGTAAGCGGCAAAGAGATCGATGGCCCACGGGCTATCATCCGTGCGCAATTTGATACCGTCACAAAAACAAGAAACAGAAAACTCGACCGGCTCACCAATCTCGACAAACCATCATTGGTTCAAAAATTCACAATTGACAAAAATATCGTTTTCTTAGACCTCTTTGGCAATGTTGTCGACGTGGAGCAAGGTCAGGGCGGTGACGGCGATGTATTGATGGCCCAGAATGGCTCGCTCGTCTACTACGCCATTACTGTAAACCAGGTATTCGCATATTATAGAACTATGCTCGGCGCATCGGTTCCATCAGGCACAAAGTTCCCGCTTACACAAACCGATCTGAACGCCATCACAAGTTTTGCTACAGCGCACGGCGCATCTATCATCGACTCCCAGGCCCTTGCAATAGAGGTAAAATCAGCATGGGTAGAGGCGGCAGGATTGCCGGACAGCAACAAATTCATAACTATGCAGGCTACCATACCTACATACGACAAATCAAACCCGAATGACTGGAAGCCAAACGGGCATAAGACAGCCCTCCTCGCAATGGTTGGGATGCACGTCGTTGGCAGCACGGGCAGTACCAACGCAGCAAATACAAATCATGGCCACCCCGAGATGCTTTGGGCAACATTTGAACATGTAAGCAACAACCCGAGTGCAGGCTATGCCTATGCCAAGTCCTCCGGTACTGGCGTGGAGGCAAGGAATACCACCGGCACATGGGTATTTTGCGCCAATGGATCAACCGGGCCCTTCAACCAGGCTCACATGGAAATGGGCGGGGCCACCGGCGACCATATCGTAAATAAACCGTCCTTTACTATAAGCCCCAGCAATACACTGAGGGGTAAAGCATTTGGAATGGACAGCGCCAGCGCCGGCTCAAATTCAGAGGTGATCGTCATCAACAATGGTGTGCGCAACCTGCTCATCGATGGTGATCTTCGAAAGAACTACATACAGATCGGCACTACTTGGACCATATTCGGAAATACCGGGCCCCAGGTCGGCACCAATAAACTGGCAAATTCAACTATGGAAACTTACCAGCCGGGTTCAAATTGCTTTAATTGCCACACAGCAAATACGACCGACGTTAGTTTCATATTTAGTCCGTTGCTACCACTGTTTTAATGGTCATTCTTTTATATGCAACTGCCGGCTTGCTTTCGGGTAAGCCGGCGGTTGTCTTTTTGATGTATAAAGAATATGCTAACTATTCTTTAATCCCCCCGCTTGAGATAACTTTGCATACCGGCATACTCACGTTTCAAATGCGTAAATGAAAATATTCCTCTCACAGCAAAACTACCACATCGGCAATTTCGAGGCTAACACTGCCAAAATGCTTGCAGCAATTGCAGAGGCAAAAAAACAAAATGGCGACCTCATTGTTTTCTCTGAGCTCGCTGTATGCGGCTACCCCCCACGCGACTTTCTTGAGTTCAACGATTTTGTGGAACAGGGGCTTGCGTGCATTGAGTTGATGAAAGAAGCTGCCGATACTATCGGGGTGCTGGTAGGATGTCCGTCCCGGAATCCTAAAAAAGAAGGCAAAGACTTGTTCAACAGTGCGTACCTCCTTTACCAAAAAGAAATTAAAGGGATCGTGCATAAATCCCTGCTGCCCAACTACGACATTTTTGACGAATATCGTTATTTCGAACCGGCTTTTGAATGGAATGTTTTAAGTTTTAAAGGCAAGAAACTGGCAGTTACCGTTTGCGAAGACATATGGAACCTCGGCGATGACCCGCTTTACAGGGTGTGCCCCATGGATGTACTGATCAGGCAGCAACCCCACATCATGATCAACCTCAGCGCCTCACCTTTCGACTACGTACACGAAGACGGCCGCAAGGGTATAGTTAAGCAGAACGTACTCAAATACGGTCTGCCGATGGTATACTGTAACACTGTAGGCTCGCAGACTGAAATTGTCTTTGACGGCGGCTCACTGGTAATGAATGTAAACGGTGATATTGTGAGCGAAATGCGTTACTTCAACGAGGCAATGTGCTGTGTTTGGTGGAATGTCGTGG
>CAYNGS010000314.1:0-4463 GCA_964396625.1 uncultured Flavipsychrobacter sp. | reverse complement strand
CCTATCCAGCCTGTCGCCTTGAAAGACCACGCTATCAGGGCTCGACGATGGTGTCAGCCCCACGTTCAGGGTATTATAAATAACAAATTGCGCGTCCTGGTGCATGTATACGCGGCAGCCTCTTGGAATATTCAGGATGCAATTAGGACCCACCACACAAGTATGTATTACCACATAAGGTTTGTCCGTCAGCCAGTTTGTGTTTACTGACAGGCTATCACCAATTATGTAGTGCGCATTCTGTCCAAAGGCCGTAAATGGAATACTGAAGTCTTTTCCATTAAGTGTGGCAATGAGCTGGTCTGTAACTATAAAGGGTGTAAGCGTGTCGCTCGGGTTAATGTTCACAGTTGCGAAAACATACACACTGTCATGCGGCGCTATTTTAATGTTGGGCACATTGTTCCCTTTGAAACCATCCACATTCAGGTGAAAGTAAGAATTCGCACCATTCTGCAGCCGCACCGAGCTAAGGGTCACTTCTTCATTTTGCGGGTTATAGATAAGCACCCAATTTGTATAGCTGCCAGCCGCGGTGAATACAGTGTCGAATTTCAGCGTATCCACCGAAAACTTCAGCACGCCCCCGGTCGTCAGCATCCGCTGCTTCTTGCACGAGGCTCCGAACAACATGACTAAGGCTATACCGGCAACTACTATAAATGACGCTACAAAACGCATGCTGTAAAAATAACGAAGTGTTTTAGATAACGGCCAAAGTGTCAAAATATTATAGAGTTGCCGAAACCTCAACAAACACATTAAAAAATAAATACTCAGTTTTTTACCTGTATTTTATTTTTAATACTGTATATACCTTTCCGCTTTAAAAGTATATATCCTGAAATACATACCTCTTATGGAACCAAAAACAGAACAGGCGGAACTGGTGCTGAACATGTATCTCGACAAGCTGATGATCCTTCAGCCTTCTGAGTTGACCTCCATCAATGCATACAACTACTTTGATGCAGATGCTCCATGCCAGCTATACTTCGTTTGCAGGCGGCCGACTATAACAGTCGACCCACGCTCGTTCAAGGCGACCCGCGACAAAATGGAGCTGGTCTTTAAGGTTCTTGATGGGGGCAATATTGCCGACTTCGATTTCGTTTTCGAGAACCCTTTTCATACAAGTGCCCTCTCGATCGAGAGCGACCCGCCATATTCAAGTTTTAGCATCTCAAAAAATAATGAACCGCTCATATCAGTAAAAACAAGTGCATTCCTGCAATCATTTCCACAAGAACTGACAAATGCCGGCTTTCTCGATCTCGAAATATTATATGTCGGCCAGACAATTGGTGTGGACGGGGCGGGAGTAGCCCCCGGCAAGCTGAAACACCACCAGACGTTGCAAAGCATTTGCGATGCATCTGCCATGAAAAACCCGCACCACGAGATCTGTCTTCTACTGGCTTCCTTCCAGCCACACAACCTGATAATGACCGACGGCAGAAAGAAATATGATGCCAACCATCAACTTGAAGCACATCACAAATCGCTGCACACACGGCGTGCGCTCAATACCTCCGACATCCCATACCAGCAATTGATAAATATTACTGAAGCTGCCCTGATACGCTATTTCGAGCCGCCTTACAATGCAGAGTTCAAAAATATTTTTCCAAACCCCGCCCAGGATACGTATTCCGGATGCTATGACCTCAATATATACTCCATAGGCATTGAGTTGGATACCTACGGTATCGCCAATTGCCACATCTACTCCCAAAAAATTGAACCCAAGTGGTTGCACATGAAAACATTTCTGTTCCACTCGTCCGACGAACGTAAGTCTATATTTGATATCTCCACTTCGAATGTCGGTGTCTGACACGCGGGCAAATCACATTCAAAAAAACGAAGCCCCCGATTTTATCGGGGGCTTATACTATGTGTGTGTTTGTGCTGTCTATTTTTTAAACTGTGGTATCAGTTCCTGTGCCAGCTTCACCATTTTGGCAATGCCTTCTTCCGGAAGATTGCCCTTCTTGAATTCTTTCAGCACATCAGGAAGTTTCACATCCATTTGCTGCAGGAAAGTTTCTTCAAAAGCTTTTACATTCTTCACCGGCACTTCACGGATCAGGTTGTTTGTACCGAGGTAAATGATCGCAACTTGTTTTTCCACAGAATACGGATTGTACTGTAATTGTTTTAGTATTTCCACGTTACGGCCACCCTTGTCAATTACGTTCTTTGTTGCAGCGTCAAGATCACCGCCGAACTTAGAGAAAGCTTCCATTTCGCGGAACAGCGCCTGGTCCAGCTTCAGCGTACCAGCCACTTTCTTCATCGATTTGATCTGCGCATTACCACCCACGCGGCTCACAGAGATACCCACGTTGATCGCCGGGCGGATGCCCGAGTTAAACAGGTTCGACTCAAGGAATATCTGTCCGTCAGTGATCGAGATCACATTTGTCGGGATGTATGCAGATACGTCGCCGGCCTGTGTTTCAATGATCGGCAGCGCCGTCAGCGACCCGCCGCCTTTAACCAGGTGCCTGATACTCTCAGGCAGGTCATTCATTTTTTTGGCTACGTCATCGTTTCCGATAACCTTAGCAGCGCGCTCCAGCAAGCGGCTATGCAGGTAGAACACATCCCCCGGATAAGCCTCACGGCCCGGTGGGCGGCGCAGCAGCAGCGACACCTCACGGTAAGCAACTGCCTGCTTCGAAAGATCGTCATAGATAACCAATGCCGGGCGGCCCGTATCACGGAAGAACTCGCCTATTGCAGCGCCTGCAAACGGGGCGTAGAACTGCAGCGGAGCAGGTTCAGATGCAGAAGCCGCTACTATACAGGTATAGGGCATGGCTCCGTTGTCTTCCAGTGTCTTCATCACACCGGCAACGGTCGATGCCTTTTGCCCGATAGCCACATATATACAGTATACAGGCTTGCCTGCTGCATAAAATTCCTTCTGGTTAATGATCGTATCCACGCAGATCGCGGTCTTGCCGGTCTGGCGGTCACCGATCACCAGCTCACGCTGCCCACGGCCAATCGGTATCATCGCATCAATGGCCTTGATACCTGTTTGCAGCGGTTCTTTTACCGGCTCACGAAATATAACGCCCGGCGCTTTACGCTCCAGCGGCATTTCGTATAAGTCGCCTTGTATAGGCCCTTTGCCGTCGATGGCTTCGCCGAGTGTATTAACCACGCGACCCATCATACCGTCTCCTACCTTGATAGAGGCGATCTGGTTAGTGCGCTTTACTTTGTCGCCCTCACGGATCTGCATGTAATCACCCATCAGTACCACACCCACATTATCCTCTTCCAGGTTAAGGGCAATGGCCTTGATGCCTTTGTCAAATTCAACAAGCTCACCCTGGCGCACGCCGTTAAGGCCATACACGCGGGCTATACCGTCACCAATTTGCAGTACCGTGCCTACCTCCTCAAGAGTGGCCGCGCTGTCTACCTGGCTCAGCTGTTGGCGCAATATCGCCGATATCTCATCCGGTTTAATATCAACCATAAACTATAAATTCAAAAGTTTAAATTCAAAAACTATTTTACTATCGCTTACACCCCTTTATCGTATTACTGCCCACGACGCTCACTCAACTCATATCTTCACCTCGTAGCTCGTGTCTATTATCCTGGTCCTGATATCGTTAAGCCCCTTCCGCACACTGGCATCGTACAATTTGTCTTCTACCTCCAGCACAAATCCTCCGATAAGATCACCGTTCACCGCTGTCTTCAGGTCCACCGTATCATTCGGCATATAACCGGCAATTTTCGACAGAATGTTAGTTTTTATCTTGTCGTCCATAGCAGCAGCCGTCGTCAGGGTCACCGTTCTTATGTTCTTCAATTCATTATACTGGGTAATGAATGCCCCGGCTATCTCCGGCAGGTTCAGCTCACGGCCCTTGGATACCAGCAGGTTGATGAAAGCATGGGTCAGATCGCTGATGCTGTAGTTTTTCAGCACCAGGTTCATTATGCTCAGTTTCTTGTCGCTGTTTATCACAGGGCTGCGCAGCATTACTACAAAATCATGACTGCGCACACAGATATCGTTAAGTGTCCGCATATCCTTCAGCGTGGCTTCCAGGCTGTTTCTTTCTACAGCCAGGTCCAGCAGTGATTTCGCATAACGTGTCGCAAGACGTGGATTTTGCATTTCTTCTTTTTAATTTGACAATTTGACAACCGGGCTATTCGATACTCAGATGCATTTGCACATTGTCGAATTGCCGGATTGACTAATTAAGTTTAATATCATCGGCAAGCATCTTCATATACATTTCCTGCCCGTCTGCTGCACTCAGTTGTTTGCGTATTATCTTTTCGGCAACATTTACTGCAAGATTGCCGATTTCGTTCTTCACTTCAGTCAGGGCAGCCATTTTCTGCTGCTGTATCTGCTGTTGCGCATCAACAATGATCTTGTTTGCCTCTGCCCTTGCCTGCTCTTTCGCGTCGCCAATGATCTT
>CAYNGS010000313.1:0-4479 GCA_964396625.1 uncultured Flavipsychrobacter sp. | reverse complement strand
CATAAGGCGTACGGCAAGTGCTGAAAAGTATTATAAAGATATCCTCAGCAAGCCGTTCACGTTTACCGGCAACGAGGAACTGCAGTTGAACCCCGACAAGGAGGAATATGCAGCCGACGACAATGCCCTGGGTGAGCGCTGGCGCGAACGCCTTAAATACAGGGTACTGGCAAAATACGTGGACCTGAAAAATGAGCAGGACAAGAAAAAAGAGAATAAGGACTCTGTTAACGCCAGGTTCAAATCGGATAAAGAACTGGAAGTAGCCGCGCGGGAAGACATAAGGAAGACATACGAACGGTGGTTCAAGCAGCGCATTTATAAGCTGAAGGATGACGACCGTTATACAGCATACGTAAATGCCATTGCAGAAACGGAAGACCCCCATACTGCTTACTTTCCTCCTGTAGAGAAGAAAGGTTTTGACGAGCAGATGAGCGGCAGCTTTGTGGGCATCGGTGCGAGACTTAGCCCCGCTAATGACAAGGTGACCGTGTCTGAGATAATAACCGGCAGCCCGTCGTGGAGAGAGGGCGAACTGAAAGCAGGTGACGAGATCACGAAGGTGGCACAGGAAAAGGGCGAAGCAGTGGACATCGCTGGTTTTGAACTGGACGACGTAGTGAAGCTTATACGTGGCCCGAAGGACACCAAGGTGCATCTGACCGTGAAGAAGGTGGATGGATCTACCAAGGTTATCACAATTGTTCGCGGTGTGGTGGAAATAGAAGAAACATTCGCAAAATCTGCGATCATCAACAGCAAGAACGGACCGGTGGGTTATATTTATCTTCCTGAGTTCTACGCCGACTTTAACCACACCAGCGGCCGCAATTGCTCAACAGACGTGGCAGCAGAAGTAAAAAAACTGAAGGAAGCCGGAGTGACCGGAATCATCCTCGACCTTCGTTACAACGGTGGTGGCTCGCTGGGTGATGTGGTGGATATGGCGGGCATTTTCGTAGGAAAGGGACCGGTGGTGCAGGTGAAAGGCAGTCACTCGTCACCCAGTGTGCTGCGTGCACAAGGGGGTGATTCGGCCTTCTACAGCGGCCCGCTGGCGATAATGGTGAACGAAAGCAGCGCCTCGGCATCCGAGATACTTGCAGCCGCCCTGCAGGACTATAAACGTGCAGTAATAGTCGGCTCTATGACCTACGGAAAAGGAACCGTGCAAAAGATGGTAGAACTGGACCAGATGATAGACCCCGGGACCCGCCTGCAGATGATGAATGATACCAGCGCGCAGAATGGATCGATTGGCGCACTGAAACTTACAATGGAGAAGTTTTACCGGGTCAACGGTGGCTCTACGCAACTGAAGGGTGTGACACCCGATATTGCCATTCCAGACGCCTACGACGGATATGATGATGATGAACTTGGCGAGCGCCACAACAATGCTGCACTTGCCTGGGACGAAGTACCGGCGGCTAACTACAGACCAACCAACAGCGTTGGTAATATAGAGCAGCTTGCTGCAATGAGCGAAAGCCGCATTCAGGCAAACCCGACGTTTAAGCTGATACAGGAAAATTCAGAATATTTCAAAAAGAAGAAGGACGATAATACCGTGTCGCTTAACGAAGTGAAGTACAAAAAAGAGCAGGACGAGCTGAACGAAAGATCGAAGAAATTGGAAGATCTGCAGAAAAAAGCGGTTTTGCTGGACATGAAGAACGTGCCTGCCGATCTGCCCCGGGTTACAGCCGACAGCACCGCTATCACTAAAAACAAGGAATGGCTGAAAAACATCAGCAAGGATATCTATATATCCGAAACAGTGAATATCATAAACGACATTCCGAAGGCAAGAATGAAAGTGACGATGGGAACGGGCATGAAATGATCACGCCCTTATACAGGACGAACTATGCGGTAATGTGATCTCACATTACCGCATTTTTTTGTATTTAACTGAAGCGCTGTAATACTTTGCCTGCCTTGTCGTTTTGAAAAACGAAAAGTATTATTTTCGTTTGCGCTAAAAGGCTGACCGACCTCTTAATGAAGAATTCCATCTTAAACAAGCGACTGCTGATAGTTAGCGCCATTTGCGTGCTCACCTTCGTCTGTTTCAGATATTCCCTGCAGAATGAGTTCACCAACTGGGACGACGATTTCTATGTGACCAACGATCCTTACATAAAGGCCTTTACACCCCAGAATCTGAAAGTTATTTTCACCGAAGACATTACCAAGAATAACTTTCATCCGTTATGCATGCTTTCGCTGGCAGTGAACTACCATTTTGCTCAACTGAACCCGGAGACCTACTACCTGACAAATATCCTGATCCATATAGCCAATGTGATATTCGTGTTCCTGCTGGCCATCGGTTTGTGCTCATTACTTAAAATTGATGAAAACGGGAAACTGTTCATAGCAGGCTTTGCCGCGCTCTGGTTTGGCATTCACCCCATGCATGTAGAGTCGGTATCGTGGATTGCTGAGCGAAAAGACGTGCTTTACACCTTCTTTTACCTGCTTGGGTTGCTCGCCTATCTCAGGTATATACCCGACCGCAAAATGGGCTGGTATTGGCTTACGTTCCTGCTGTTTATTGCATCCTGTCTTTCCAAGCCTATGGCCGTTGTCTTTCCGTTGTCGTTATTATGTATAGACGTGCTGGCACAAAGACCCCTGAGCAAGAGGCTGGTAACCGAAAAAATAATTTTCTTTCTCAGTTCGCTCATTTGCGGAGGAATGGCCTTTTACACCCAAAACAAAACAGGCGCAATTGCCTCCTTCGGCGTGCTGACCATACAGGAACGGGTGATGTATGCCGCATATGGTTTCGTAATGTATGTTGCCAAGCTCTTCAACCCCACCTACCTTTCTACGTTCTATCCCTACCCCTACAGGTACATCAGTGGCTACCTGCCGGGCATATATTATGCCGCGCCCTTCCTTGCCCTCGCCATCCTGGGTGTGCCGCTATGCCTTACTTATAAGAAAAACAAGGAGTGGTTTCGCGTCGCGGTATTTGGTCTTGGTTTCTTCCTGGCCAATGTGATCTTCGTGCTGCAATTCATTTCGGTAGGTGCCGCTATAATGGCCGACCGCTACTCATATGTAGCATATATCGGGCTGTTCTTTCTCATCGCCTACTTTCTGTATGAACTGATCAGGCGCATGCCGTCGCTCAAGACGCCGGTTATTGCCCTGCTGCTGATCGTGTCCGCGGGATTTAGTTATTTGTGTTACGAGCGTACCTATGCCTGGCATGACTCAGAAACTTTGCTTTCGGATGCCATAGAAAAGTACCCTATGCGGGCCCTACTATCGTATAAATGGCTGGGCAACTACTACCTTGATAAAGGAGACATGGACAAGGCGCTGGAGAATTACGGTGTGCTGGCCACCCTGCATGCAGCAGATGCAAAGGTTTATGACCGGGTGGGCGTTATTTATACCTTGAAAAAGGACTACAAAAAAGCGTTGGATGCCTTTACCAGTTCGCTGGAAGTACAGAATAATGTGTACAGAACCTACCTCGACCGGTCAATACTGTACTCGATCACGGGGGACTCTATGAGCGCGATAAAGGATTTTGCGATCGCGTACCAGCTAAACCCGAACTCGGAAAAAATATTGGCAGACAGCTGTTTTAATTTTGTGCAAAACAAGCAGTACGATCTTGCGATAAAGGAATACAACATATTGCTGAAGCTGAACACCGGCAACCCGTTTTATTATTTTTATAAGGGTGTGGCAGAGTATGGCACTAATCAACTTATGAAAGCTATAGCCGACTGGGAAATAGCGGTAAAATTAAATTCGAAAGATGTGCTTCAGTCAGCTTCCTACGATCTCGCAGTAGCTTATGACGGGCTCGGGAACGACTCGCTGGCTGTCCGGTACATTCAGATAGCCAGGGCCTCCGGGTACAAAGTGTCGGACGACTATTACAAACAAATAATGGATAAGCATGCGGCACACAGAAAACCGTAGGCTAAAAACACCAACTTCCGTAATCACTCAAAGGCGCCAAACTATTCTACCACCACCCGCCTTACTATAGGTGAAATATTTCCGTCGCTGAATGATATCCGGGCGAAGTACACACCCTTGCTTAAAACGGCGGTATTCAGCTCGTAATTTTCGCGGTTTAGGTTGTTTGTCCTCATCATAACCCTTCCTGTCTCGTCATAAAGCACAATGTCCTTTAACGATTGTGACGACTGTACATTTAGCAATTCATTTGCCGGGTTAGGAAATAATGTCACTTCTGCGCCATTAGACACTTCATTTACAGCGGCAACGGGCGAGCAAACAAGATTATAAAGAAAGACAGTGACCAGCGAATCGACTGTATTAAACTTCACAGCATCGGTGCTCCACGGCACGTGCCCATCTCCTGGGAAAACGTAGCTCATATGATAAATGCCATTTGCTGTATAAACTGACTCGAGGGAGCCGAGACCGCATAAATTTACATGGACGTAAACGTGAAATGCGGAACTTCCAAAATCGGGC
>CAYNGS010000312.1:0-4487 GCA_964396625.1 uncultured Flavipsychrobacter sp. | reverse complement strand
AACATCGTTCTGGTAATTCTTTGCTGCATTGATGCCACCCTGCGCAGCTATGGAGTGTGCGCGGCGCGGACTGTCCTGGAATCAAAATGTCTTCACCTTATAACCAAGCTCACCAAGAGATGCTGCGGCCGAGGCTCCCGCAAGCCCGGTACCCACTACAATAATTTCCAACTGACGCTTGTTTGCCGGGTTCACCAGTTTGCAAGTCGATTTATATGTTTTCCACTTAGCGTCTAACTGGCCGGCCGGTATTTTAGAATTAAGAGCCATAATTTATTTAAGTCAAAAGTTAAAACCTAAAAGCAAGTTGGTTAGTTGATCCACTGAAAATGAAAGGCCAATGGCATCAAAACAAAGATCAATGGAACGATGATCGAAAATGCGACTCCTATACCTTTTATGATCGCTTTGTATCGGTGTGTGCCCAGGCCCAGCGTCTGAAACGAGCTGTAAAAACCGTGAAGCAAGTGCCAGCCCAGCGCAATGCAGCCGCAGATATATACTACCACCACCCAGGTAACCTGGAATTCGGATTTCATCATATCATACAGGTTCAGTTCTCCACCGCCGAAGGTCTGCGACCAGCGGTTTGGCCCCCAGAATTTTGATAAGTGAAGTATCAGGAACAGCAGAACCAGGGTGCCCAGCAGCGCCATAGAGCGGCTGTACCACGGACTCGTTTTGTTGCCTGCGCTCACCGAATATCCTACGCTTCTGCGCGACTTATTTTTTGCCCAGAGCATCAGGCCCTGCACTATATGAAGGATCAAAAACGCGAACAAGCCGATCTCTACAGTTCGGATCACAAAGTTGGTTCCCATAAAGTGGGCCGCCTCTTTAAACCTTACACCACCGTCGTTGTAAAATATCTGTGCGTTAATATAACAGTGTACCAGCAGAAACACGATGAGAAAAAGCCCCGTCAGGGACATTTGCAGTTTCTTGCCTATGGATGTGGTAAAATAATTTTTCCAGTTCATGAGATCCGGCAATATTTAGAGTAATTTTTTAGAAATGCCACGCAAAGATAATACGACTACAATTAAAACCTAACAAAACTGACGAAGGTCATCTATTAGTAAAAGTGTAATTTTTTGCTGCTGGCGCTACGGAAAACGCTGTTGTTCCACAGATCACACGCATGGCCGCAACAATCAGTTACTACCGCGCGCAGAATGATATTGCCCGGTGCTGACCCTTAAGTATAACATTCTTTTGGCTTTTTAGCATTTAACTTTTGACTTAGCTTTAGTTATATTTGTTTAACAAATCCAGCCCATGACATTTTTGACCATTTTGCTGCAGGCTGCACAGGTTTCGCCTACCGTTACCGCCGATAGCCTCGCCAAAGCCGCACAGGCCGACGCGGCTTCATCTGTCGAAAAAATATCGCTTTTCCACCTGCTGCAGGAAGGGGGCGCACTCATGATACCGCTGCTGCTATGCTCGCTTATACTTGTTTATGTATTTGTAGAGCGCTGGCTGGCCATACGCAAAGCTGCCGTTGTCGACCCTTCTTTCCTCGGCCGCATACGCGACCAGGTGGAGAGCGGTAATTTCAACGGCGCCATTAATGCCTGCAAAACCACCAATACCCCCCTGGCACGCGTAATAGAAAAAGGTGTGACCAAAATAGGCAAGCCACTCGACTATATCGAAAAATCTATGGAGAATGCCGGCAAGCTGGAGGTGTACAAGCTGGAAAAGAACCTGTCCATACTATCTACCATAGCAGGCATTGCGCCTATATTGGGGTTTCTCGGCACCATCGCCGGTATGATCATTTTGTTCTTCAATGTGCAGCACCAGGGTTTCTCGCTCGAGACCATCGCCGGCGGCATTTATACCAAAATGGTCACATCGGCCACCGGCCTTATCATCGGCCTGCTGGCATACATCAGCTACGCCTATCTCAATGCCCAGATCAATAAGCAGGTGAACCGCATTGAATCCGCATCAGTCGAATTTTTGGATTTTGTACCCGAAGTAAAACACTAAGCGCACAGGGATGAACATAAAGAGACGTACACCAAACGATCCGCAAGGCCATTCATCTGCGCTGAATGACATTTTGTTCATTCTGCTTTTGTTCTTCCTCATCATTTCCACCCTCGCCAACCCCAATGTGGTGAAGCTGAGCATACCCAAAGCCAAAAGCGACACCAAGGCAAAGCAAACAGTGGTGGTGTCTATCAACGACAAGCAGGAGTTTTTTGTGGGCACCACGTCCACGCCGGAGGACTCACTAAGATCGTCTATCTACCGCGCCATTGCAAAATCGCAGGACGCAGAGCCCACAGTGGTCATCAATGCCGACAAGCAAGCCACAGCCGACAATATCGTAGCCGTAATACGCGCCGCCCACGATCTGAACCTGAAGACCGTACTGGCCGTAGAGAACAACAGCAGGTAGCGTCAATGCTATGGCGGCAAGTGCTCGTGGTTAACAATTCATTTTACCGTTCCCTCAACCGTAACGGCCGTTCCCTCAATGGCATTTAATACTCATTGACAAGGGTGGTAAGTTGCATCAGATTCTTATGTCGGTGGGCGCCGGAGGTAAAAATAACATTGCCCCGATAAGTTTATATTTTAGTTCTCAAAGAAGGGGCTATTTAATAATGTCAAAATATGAACAAGCTGTTTAATTTTTTATGCCGGCTTTTCATTTTCGGAATACCTTGTGTGTTCTCAACAAAGACCAATGCCCGGGAGTATCATATTCGATTGCTTGACAAAGCAAACGGGCAGCCGGTAGCCTATGCCGTTATCTGTATTCCGGGCACTAACATCGGTTCCTATTCTAACGAAAGTGGAGACGCTACTTTGAATATTGGAAAAGAGAATAGCGATAAAACATTGGTTGTATCACTGATAGGTTATGAGAACTATAACACAAATGTTAGTGACCTTACTGATCGGCCCGATAGCGGCATTTACATTGTTTGCCTCGCAAAGACAGAATACAAGTTGGCGGAGGTTTTTATAAAACCCCGGAGACTAACTTTCGCGGAATTAGGCAACGACGTAGATTGCGACACTACGGCAACCGGAGGGCTCCCCATTCCTTATTATTTCCAGAGAAAAAAGACTGGCGTGAAAGATACAATGACAGAAGTGGGTACACTGATGAAAGTTAAGCACAAAAAAACCTACATCGACAGTGTACAAATAAACATTGGAAGATGTTCATACGAAAGTATATTTTACCGACTGAATATTTACGAGAAGATAGATGACGAATTTAAAAATATCCTTAAAGAGCCGATTTATATTGAGCGAGACGGAAGGGATATTGGCAGGATAATCAAAGTAGATCTTAGCGATAAGGGATTAGTGGTGAATAATAATTTTATTGTCAGCATTGAAAAAGTAAAAGATCTGGGACCGGGGGAACTAACCGTTTGCGGTAAAATGCTGGGGGCGTCTGCGTATGTCAGGGCCGCTACCAGGCTTGAACAGTTTTTCAACGTCCCGATCGTGGGAATAGGTATAGCTGCTTTCGTTACTTTCAGTGAAGACTATTGATTGTCAATATCTATCCCAGCCCGGTCTCCTTTTTTCAAGGAGCCAGGCGATCTATATCAGAACGAGACAAATTCAAGGAGCGTCTATGATGCCAGTTTCATTTTCCTCAGCCGGTCTATTACAGATGCATTGTCCTTATGAATGAAAAAGAGGTCGCCGGGCAGTTCCTGCTTGCTTTCCTCAATAGGTTTCAGAACACCATCTTCCACATCATAAATTTTATAACCAATGCTTTTCAGAAAGTTTTCAACACGCGCTTTTTGCTGGCCCCAGGTCTCCACCTGTATCACCGGCTTGTACTTTATCAGCAGGCTCTTCATTTCAGGGAACACAAATTCTTCATAACCTTCTATGTCGCACTTTATGAAATCGAGCCGGTGCAGGTTGGCAAACAGTTCGCTGCCTTTCTTCATCGTGGCCTTAAAGGTAAACTCGTAAGACGGCTGCGCCTCCTCCGGCGGAAAAATGCGTGCAAGGCCGGTACGCAGGTAGCCATACTTGCCGGGTGTAGACAGGGCTACCTCTTTCTCTGCCTCGCCCAGCGCCACATTGTGCACCGTTACATTGCGCTGTTTCTGGGTGCCCCATTTTATGGTATCGGCAAACATGGCTACGGGTTCCACCGCATGCACATGCCCGGTATCCCCGGTCCACCGGGCAAAAAGTTTGGTGTAATAGCCCAGGTTGGCGCCTATATCAAGTATGAAATCGCCCTTCTGGATAACGTGTTTATCAAAATAATGGTACTTGTAAACGTAGTTGCCCTTTAATGCTCTCATTGAGTAAAGCCCATGAAAAGATACATGGAGCGCTTTCAGATAATTTTTAGGGCCCAGGACATGGAAAAGGTATTTCTTCATTTCTGCAAATATGTTCAACTACTCCTTTAATTTATTTTGATAAAGGCGCAAAAATAGCGATAAATTGAAAGCAAAACCGTTATGATTCAGATTTTAATG
>CAYNGS010000311.1:0-4489 GCA_964396625.1 uncultured Flavipsychrobacter sp. | reverse complement strand
TGTGTCAAAATATCGCTCCACTATACTCCGGTCCGGCATCATGTCAACCCTGAAGTTGGTCAATACCCACTTCTTGAAGTTCAGCTTCGGAAATGAATAGCTCGTCACTTTCAGCGCCTTTTTCACGCGCAGTGTCCTCAGGTTGTTGTGCAGGTCTATGACGAAATCGAACTTTTCTTTTTTCAGATTTTCAACTACCGTATGAAGATCGTCGTCAAGAAAATGCAATTTGTCGATGTACGGATCGTTTACCAGCAAAGGCCCGAAACCCACCTTGGTAAGGTAATGTACTATGGCATCGGGCCGCTGCTGTTTCAGGCAGCGAACAATAGGAGTGGTGAGTACAATATCGCCAATGGAAGAAAAACGGATCACCAACACCTTCATAACCGGAACCTGTACTATTGAATATTTTTAAATGATTTTACTAGTTGGCCGAGTAAGACAATTCGCACCAGGCTTTGCTGTCAGTTACACCCAGGGCTTCTTTCGCCGCATCAGATATACCTATGATGCAGTTGGCATATTGCTTGGTACCGGGTATTGGCCCCAGCACTTTTACATACACACTTTTACCGTTGCCCGGATTCAGCACCTTTATGATCGTTCCACGCTTGCTGGTATTATGAAATGCCTGGTAAACATTACTCTTCCCGGTCTTCTCAAAAAACACGGCAGTTCCTTTCTCGGTCAGCACATTCAGCCCGTGATTTGTTTGGATATCATAGAGCGTATCCAGCCCACCAGGCGTATGCATCCTGATCGTATCAGCCTTCACCACCCTTTTTGTTGAAGGGTAAGCAAGTTCTGTTAACGGGTTCAGCGTATCCAGCGCCATCACCTTCACCCAACCCACAAACAAGGTCTCCTCCGGCATCAGCGTATTACCCTTTAGATTATTCCATAACCGCATTTCATCCTTCGTCACTCCCGCATACATACTGATCAGCGCTATATCGTCCTTCGGCACTACATGATAGTATAGCTGGCGTTTGTTGTCAAATGGCTGCTTGGATGCAGAATAATTTTCCTTTGTAACAGGGATGAATATCTGAGAGCCCGGGCCGATATTTTTTACCAGGTCCGGATCGTTCGCATAGGTTAGCACACCGTCAGATATATAAAATCTCATTGCTATCATATGCATGTTTTCGCCGGGCCGCAGCGTATACTTTATAGCCCAGTTTCCGCCTTTCCGTACAGCAATAAGGCTGTCGCCCTGCTGCGCTGAAGCGTTAACAATTAACATAGAAAACAAAACAATGAATATATATCTAAACATAATTGCCCATTATTTATCCCGAAAAGTACAACAATTATGCCCAAAATTTATACTGTTAACATATCGTCGGCCTGTGCACTTCAGTAAATTGTCCTCAGATTTACATCAATCATCTGTCTGTAGACGCCGTTTTTAATCCTACTCGCTGATCTCCATCCGTATACGCCAGTGTTTTGGCAGATAGTTATTCACACGGTTACCCAGCGACTTTATCCAGCCCAACCCCAACCCTTTGTATCGTACCATCAGCCATCCTTTCTCCAGCCCCGTCATGCCCATGTCTTCCCTTTTAAGAAAATGCAACGCCTGCTCCCTGTTTACATCCACACCGGCCAGATGCTTATTGGCATCTATGCCCAGGGCTACATCATGCGCAGGTATCCAGTCCTGGCCTGCCGGCATACCGAGTTCAAGCCCGGTTTTTCTAAGATAGACCACACGTTGCAGCAATTGCCAATCCGCTTCGTGCTCCGGCCGCACAGCGCTATAATGTTCCTTGTCCGTTCTCAAATAAGTCATCGCCGGGTCCTCAAGCAAATACCCTGCCTGGGACCGAATTTTCTTATCATGGGCCGACCTGAATTTTTCAGCACATACGGTCTCAGACTCGTCTGTTTTCCGTACTGCCGCAATAAAAAAACCTTCACCTCTTACTTTGTCAGGAAAAAAACGATAACCCGTCAGCCCTTTTTTCGTACAAACTTTAACAATTCCCCACTCATCTTTTATATCAACAGCCAGGTTGACCGCTCCGCGATCTTCTGTCAGCCAGTCCAAAACATCTTCATCCTCCTGCTGCGAGTAAGAGCAGGTGGCATAAACAAGTACACCGTCCTTTTTAAGCGCTGGCCATATATCTGCTAAAATACGTTGCTGCCGTTCGCCACACAGTTGCACATTCGCCTCACTCCACTCGCCCAGCGCTCGCTCATCCTTCCGCCATAGCCCCGATCCGCTGCATGGCGCATCCACTACGATCACATCAAAGTACCCTTCAAGCCGCGCAAAATCCCTGGGATCGTTACTGGTCACCCATGTATTCATATATCCCCATCGCGTCATATTCTCCTCAAGTATAGACGCTCGGGTACGGATCACATCGTTCGAAATAAGCAGGCTGCTTTTGTCGAGCAGTGATGCAATAAGTGTACTCTTTCCACCGGGTGCAGCACACAGATCAAGCACACGCAAGTCTTTTTTGTCCTTCAAAATGTCTCTGAGCAGATGATCTAAAAACATAGACGAAGCTTCCTGCACATAGTAGGCGCCGGCATGGTAAGCGGGGTCAAGTGTGAATACCGGCCGCTCAGGCAGATACACTCCATCAACGCACCACGGTACTTTTTCATTTGCAGCAAACATGCCCGCGTTCTTCGCCCTGTTGATTCTAACCGAAGTAGCGGAAGGTTGTTCGTGTGCGGCAATAAAAGCCCGCTCGTCAAAGCCGCTTACCCCGCTTAATTCTTCCAGTAAAATTTGCGGTAGATTTTTCAAAGTATGTGGTTGACCGTTCTTTTCTCAGATACTGAAATCAATGCCAGTGTAATTTTGCGGCGTTATCGCCTTCAGTTCGCGCTTTATTTTACCATTCACACTGAGTGTGTCTATGAAAGCATGAATGTCCTGCTTAGTGATACTTGCCTTGCCTCTCGTCAGAGCCTTCAGCGCCTCATACGGCTGCGGATAGTTTTCCCGTCGCAGCACTGTCTGTATGGCCTCTGCCACCACCGCCCAGTTGCGTTCCAGGTCGTCATCCATGCGCTGCTTATTCAGCAGCAGTTTGCCCATTCCTTTTTCTATCGATCGCAGGGCCAGGAAACTGTGGCTCATCGGCACACCGATATTGCGTAGCACCGTGCTATCGGTCAGGTCACGTTGCAGGCGGCTTACCGGCAGCTTCGCGCTCAGGTGTTCGTACAGCGCATTGGCAATACCGAGATTGCCCTCCGCATTTTCAAAATCTATGGGGTTCACCTTATGAGGCATGGCACTGCTGCCCACTTCCCCCGCTTTCACTTTCTGTTTAAAATATTCTATCGATATATACTGCCATACATCGCGGCAGAAGTCGATCAGAATGGTATTTATGCGTTTCAGCGCATCAAACTGCGCGGCAAGATTATCGTAATGCTCTATTTGCGTCGTGTATTGCATCCGCTCCAGCCCCAATTTCCTGTTCACAAAGTCGTTCCCGAATTTCTCCCAGTCTATATGCCCGAACGCTACATGATGCGCATTAAAGTTGCCCGTGGCCCCACCAAACTTGGCCGCAAACGGAATATTCAGCAGCTGGTCTATCTGTCCTTCCAGCCGCTCCACAAATACCATCATTTCCTTGCCCAGCGATGTGGGCGATGCGGGCTGCCCATGCGTGCGGGCCAGCATCGGTATGCCATTCCATTCCACTGCAAGGTGATACAGTTGCAGGTGCAGGTTCAGCAGTTGCGGCACATATTGCTCTTCCAGTGCGTCCTTCCACAGGAGCGGCACGGCGGTATTATTTATATCCTGGGATGTGAGGCCAAAGTGTATCCACTCCACGCTTTCGCCTGCTCCGAGCGCATTCAGTTTTTCCTTCAGAAAATACTCAACAGCTTTTACGTCATGGTTGGTGGTGCGCTCTATTGATTTGATCCGTACCGCATCCGCTTCCGAAAATTGCTCGTATATCGCGCGCAGTTTGGCCGGTTTCAGTTTGGCCGGTAGTGAAATGACTTTTTTCTCGGCCAGGTACAGAAAGTACTCCACCTCAACCCTCACCCGGTACCTGATCAGTCCGAATTCAGAAAAGTATGGCGATAAAGGGGCGAGTTGTGAGCGGTATCGCCCGTCGATCGGGCTTATGGCGGTCAGTGCATTAAGTTCCATGCCGCAAAGATAGTTTGCAGCCGACAGTTTTACAGATAAGTGCTAACCGGCACAGAAAAATTAAAATAAATATATAAATGTTTAATGCTACAATTTCTTGTCCAGCCGCTCATTTATCTTCGCGCCTATCCCTTTTAGTACAGAAGGCTAATTATTAATGTTTGTTACTATGCGTAACGAATTTCAAAGTTAGGGTAAGTTGTGTCAAAATTGTAAATAAATTATCCACCATGCGTTAATGTAGTAAAGTATACATTTGAAGCCTTGATGTTATCTTTAGCGGGATAATCCGCCAATGGCTCACAAACCAAAATCTGTTCTTGATGACTACAAAGTAAT
>CAYNGS010000310.1:0-4495 GCA_964396625.1 uncultured Flavipsychrobacter sp. | reverse complement strand
ACCGAAATCCCAGTGGAAAAACAGTTCACTTGCGGGGGTCGACAAATTGGTAAATACTAAAGTATCGGCCTTGCATCCATAGTGGAGCTGGCTGGTGAAGTTATCTGTGATAGGCGGCGAAGTAAGCGTAACCGAACAGCAACTGTCGGAACATGTACTCTTTCCTGCGGTATTCACTACAAAATTGGAATACGTACCATCGCACAGCCCAGAAAATATCACAAAGCTGTCTGCGGTAATAAAGTGTGCGGTTGTCGGGTTAGTCACCGGCCCGCCAAACAATGGGGAAGGTGTAAAGGTATATGCTATGGTATCATACTGGCCCGGATGCAGATTGAATAGCGTATCTATACCATCGCAGAACCCGCACTTTGTTGGATTTTTGCCCGTGACGGTGCCCATGGTGAACGGCGGATTCAGCAACGTGACGGACCACCCAACCGAATCTGTTATACACAAACCTTCTATTACATTCAAATAGTAAATGCCAGCGAGCAATCCTCTGAGCGTATCTGTGCTGGATGGTGGTACAACAAACCCGATGCGCGGCTGAATGACCCCATCGCGGCTATACCGTATCGAATCCAACTTACCGACGTGGAGATCCGTTATTACGATACTTCCGTCATTGCCACCGCAATAATCGGGGCTCGTAAAGCTGCGGTCGATATGGAAGTGCGGTGTGTCCACGACCAACGGTATTTTCACAGCGCACTGATTACTGATGTCCGTGTAGATGATTGCGCTATCCAGTCCTGGCGCCAGGTTGACAAGGAACTTTGAAGAGTCTGTTCGGACATAAAAAGTATCTCCGGGACTGGTTACGTATTGCCATATTTTCACGGTCCATGGCTTGCCGGTTCCACCGGGGAAGATCATGTATTGCGCACTATCCGCACAGGTTGCCTTTGTTATCAGCGAATCCCTCATCGTTGGCACAGGCAACACTTGTACCGTGAAGGCAGTTGTTCTGGTTCCCACAAGCGGACAGTGGTTATCTGTGGCCGTAATATAAAATGTATATGTGCCGGGGGCTATCACATTTGTGTTGCCGGTCACTGTGGCCTGCGGTGTATCGGTATTGTTTGCAATTACAGAAAAACTGAAACCGGGGGAAAGGCCTGTGGCAACCACCGTGATATGCAATGCCGTGTCGTCTTCGCGCGGACCAACATGCAAAACAAAATTGCCCGTATTTTGGCAGGCATACGCGTGAAAACTATCCACCTTTGTCGCGTTCGTCATAGAATCAATGAACGACAAGGGAGACGTGTAAGTGCACGCCAGCACAAGGAATGTCATCTCACGCTGCATGGTGCCCACGAGAATTTTGTTGACGATCCCTGCAACCGTGTCATTTCGAAACTCCTCAATATTGTAGACGACCACTGATCGTTGGGGTGTTGTGGGAACGAAACACAATTGGCCTGTTGACGAATCAAAATTAAAATCAACCGGCGAACATGCGACAAGGGAAAGCGGCTCTGCGCCCGTTGTTAAGGGGCCGCCGGGGCATTGCGTACTGACATAGGCTGCCGGGCCACCCACTCCTGTACAACCACCGACCGCATTTGTCGCCGGAATAAGCTGGAATAACAAACTATCGCCCGAAGGCTCGTTGATATAGCTGGTATCATAAAGGTCTACAGCACCGGGATTGTAACAGTCTTCAACACCACCGCAAAAAAACGGTGTCGGCTCGATAGTAAGCACCGGACTTGAATTATGCCCCCTGGTATTCGTGGAGCTGTTGTTCAGCGTATCGATCAGCTGAAGCACCAGCGAACCACCACCAGTATTGATATTTGTGATCGCTGCAGACCGTCCCGAAGATGATACTATGTTATTTCCGTTGTACACCATGCGCCAGTAGGGCGATGTATGCGGAAACGTATAAGTGGTTGTATAAACGAATTTTTTTATCCCGGGAATACTATAGGCCATGCTGGTACAAGTGGTATAGGCAAACGAATCGGGGCATACCGGTGTAACCTCAGTGCCCGCTGCCGGTACCGGCAGCCCTAAAACAAGTGTGGTTACAGCAGTTCCTGCATCGAAAACGCAAACGTTAGGCTGCGAACTCAAGAGGCTCGGAAATACGCCCGAAGTGGAGGAACAGTCACCATACAGGAAAACAGTGATCTGGTAAGTCTGATCAGTAGGGGTTGTCCCTATCCATTTGTATCTCAACTCAGCGCCTACAATGTGCGAAGCGAAAGAACAGACGCTTAATAAAAGCAACGAGCTTGTGACGAATAAACCCTTAAAAGTGGTGGATAAACGTTTTTTCATAAATTCAATTCAATAAAATTACCAACAAACAGTACCTCTATATATTATATAGACGGCAAAAAAACCAAAATAGTTTGCTCAAAAACAAAATAGTTTGCTTTGAATCAAACACACCTTTGTCCATAAAGGGCAAAAGGCGGATTTAAAATTATAATTTTTTTGCTCCTAAACAATATTGAGATACAGATATATTTTATTGAAATTAGAATAAATTTAGCTAAAATGACATATAAATAAAACATTAATCAACGGTAATTGAATTAGTTTTTATTTGTTATTTCTCATGAGCATGTAAATAAATTAATTAGAAATTAAAATCATCCAATTCGGCATAACAAATAGTGTTATTTATTATTAAACATATATTTATGCCAGGTGCTAAAAAAAATGAAAAATATAATAAATTCAAAAACCCAATCAAGTGACGGTGCATATTTATTTTTCAGCAGAAAAATGAAGATCGCCGGTGCTGAGTTTAAATGACCAATGTGCTACTTGGCGCATAACCAAGGAATAACATCATCGTCTTCGTTTTTTAGAATTTTTAACGCATATTTGCGAAGTAAGATATAATTTATACTTTTAGCTGCCAATAAAACCCGGTAACAATTTAGATTTTTACAGCATATGCCAAACATATTAGTAATTGAAGATGATGAAATAATGCTTAAGGCCATGAAGAATATCCTCACAAAAGAGGGATTTGATGTGGTTACAGCAAAGGATGGCAAGGAAGCATTTGAGATCATGGAGAAGGAGCATTATGATATCGTTATCACCGATCTTATGTTGCCCCACGCCAGTGGTTTGGAAGTAGTGAGTAAGGCGCGGCACGATGAGACTACCAAGAATGCCGGTATTATCGTTGTTTCATCTGTAGGTAATGAGGAAACTATTTCAGAAGCATTTCGCCTCGGTGCAGATGATTACCTGAAAAAACCGATAATGGCAGGCGAGTTGCTGATACGCATCAGGAAGCTGATCGCGACTAAGAATATTAAAACACAGTTTTTCACCAAAAAAAAATAATATTTCATGTGGAATGATCTGGTTAATCTTTTATTCCAGGCTTATGAACAATTTAGCTTACTTCCACTTTTCATAGAAATAGCTTTAACGTTTATTTTCATAGCTATAATGGCTACGTTAATGTCCTATGGAGCGATCCTGTTCCGGCGGTACAATGGCTACGTTTACCAAAAGAGGTTAGGATATCTAAGCCCCATAATTGAAGATCTTATTACAGAGCAGGTGCTGCTGAATGAGAACCTGGGCAGGGACATGTTTGTTGATGAAATAGAATTTGACCGTGAGGCCATTACCGACAAGCTTTATAACAAACCAGGCGTAAGACAAATACTGATTGATACGATCATCAGGTATCGCAAAAACTTCAGGGGCGAGGTAGGTGACCTGCTCAGGAAGCTGTACATCGATATGAACCTCGTTGAGGACTCGTTCAGGAAACTGAGGAAGTTCAAATGGGAAACGAAGATCAAGGCGCTGGTAGAGCTGACACAGATGGATATTCCTATCCCGGATTCAACGCTGCTGCCACTTACAAACAGCCGAAACCCGACGCTGCGCGCGGTTTCCCGCAATGCTTATATCCAACTGAGTAAGAACGAACCGTTCAAATTTTTCGACACTGCGACCGAACCGATTCTGCCGTGGGACCAGCTTGAAATGTTCAAGATCATCACCACGACAAAGGACATCGCTATCCCAAATTTTTCGCGTTGGGTGAGCTATTCTACGAATAAGAGCATCGTAAACTTTTGCTTCAAACTGATCGCACATTACGATCAGCAAAATGCAATACCTTCCATAACCGACTTGTTGTCGACAAAGGATCATTATTTCAGAGCCAACGCCATAAACTGCCTGGGTAAGCTGTCGGCAGAGGGATCGGAAGAGCGGCTGGTGACCATGTACAACAGTCAGCCGCTGAACTGCCAGATAGAGATACTGAAAGCCCTTGGGCGCATCGGTTCGGGCAATTACCTTGAGTTTCTTAAGCACGAATTTTTATATTCGAGCAACTTCGATATACAGATGAATTCTGCACGCTCTATTATCAAGCATAATACGCATCAGTCGCGCCTTATCATTGAAGAGCTGATGGAAACAACTGAAGAAGAAGATCAGTTAATTATTAAACACTGTCAAAACCCGCTGATCAGGTATTAATGACCATGCGTAG
>CAYNGS010000309.1:0-4499 GCA_964396625.1 uncultured Flavipsychrobacter sp. | reverse complement strand
AGATATGCCAATCGGCATCCTCGGGTCACTCGTCATTTGTACATTGCTCTATATATTGTTTGCTCATGTGCTGACCGGTGTGGCCAGTGTGAACGATTTCCGTACGGCGGGTAAGGAAGGATCGGTGGTTTTTGCAATACAAAAATATATGACAGGGTATGGCTGGCTGGCCAACCTCGTGACCGTAGCCATACTGTTCGGATTTTCATCGGTTATCCTTGTCATGCTGATGGGCCAGTCGCGCGTGTTTTACTCCATGAGCAAGGACGGACTTGTGCCCAAAACTTTTTCAAACCTGCACCCCAAGTACCAGACGCCCTACCACTCAAACTGGATATTCCTCGTATTCGTAGGTGGTTTTGCTGCATTCATTCCCGGAGATATTGTAGGTGATATGACCAGTATAGGCACTCTTTTTGCCTTTATTCTTGTATGCGCCGGAGTTTGGATATTAAGAATAACCAATCCTGAGATCCAGCGCCAGTTTAAGGTGCCGATGGTGCCGGTAATTTCCACATTGGGTATTATCGTCTGCGGCGCCATGATCGCCGGCCTTGGCTGGACCAATTGGGTCAGGCTGGGCGGATGGATGATAATAGGGTTGGTCATTTACTTTACCTACAGCCGCAAACGCAGCAAACTGAGGGATTGAGCCAGCCCGGTTATTAAATCTTTCAACATTTTCGGGGCCAATTAAACTTTTTTAAAAGGGACGTGTCTTAATAGCATAAAAACAAAATGCTATGTGCTACAAATCACTTTTAAGAAACGGCGCTGTTATTATCGCGGCCACCCTGCTGACGCTTGCAGCCTGTAAGCGCAAAGACACGACAGACAACACTGCTCCCGCACTTACTACTGCTGATGATAAAGGTGGATATGCTTCAGACAATGCACAACTGGAGCGAACCAGTAACGACGTTATTTCCTTAGCTGACGTAGCAGGTACCACAGGCAGTGTAAATATGCGCACCACTTCTTCTTGCGCTACCGTACATCTGGACACAACGGTTACACCGCATATACTCACTATCAATTTTGGAACTTCCGACTGCTTATGCTCAGACCTCCGCAAGAGAAGGGGAGAGATAATCGTAACATTCAGCGGGCACTACAAGGACAGTGGCTCCACGCACAACATCACCTACGATAATTATTTTATTGACGACGTACAGGTTACCGGTCACAAATCGGTTACAAATGAGGGTACTAATTCAAGCGGGCAGGTATGGTATAGCGTCAACCTGAGCGATTCGCTGATATTAGGTGCTGACAGCATCATCAGCTGGACGGCAACCCGCACCCGGACATGGCTGGATGGATACAGCACACCCGACAGGAGCGATGACGTATACGCAATTGCCGGCACAACAACCCTCACAAGAGCGAATGGCCACTCATTTACTATGAACATCACTACCCCTTTGCAGGTTGCGCAGGCATGCACGTGGATGGAAGCAGGAGTGGTGCATATTTCCAGCAGTACGTTTGCAGGCGGTGACCGCGTTTTAGACTACGGTGCCGGAACCTGTGACGATCTTGCAACACTAACAATTGGAACACATACTTACGATATTACACTGCACTGATCTCTTTAAAGAGTTGTGTATATTTTTTTCATGTTGGGTATAGTAACAGGCGGGAATTTTTTCCCGCCTCTTCTTTTTCCACGGGGTGTTTTTCGCGCGCCTCAGGACCAAGGCTTCCCCGGCTTGTTTAAATTTCAACTAAGAATGCTTAAATTGCGATGTAAAACAGATTCAATAGTTACTTATGGATACTCCTAAAAAAGAACAGGCTAAAAAAGGCCCATCGAAGCTTCCTTCAAAACAGATCAGTTTTTCCAACCACCCGGTTGGTAAAGGCGGGAAGCAGGCCAAAGCATCAGTGAATAAAACAAAGAAAGGTGGTGTGAACCTGATGAGAAAACTGTCAGGCATGTAAATACGGGAGCGAGCTGAGATCAAAGCTTAATGCCATTACCGTGGTTTTATGAAATACGGAGCATTTTGTTGTCTATAGACTGGAAAAAATCCTGAGGCTGAAAGGTACGCCAGTTGGGGCTGTCCAGGAGTTTAATATAGTGGTCGATATGTGACCTGCGGAAGTCGTACTGGGTTTGCTCGGGCATATTGATCGCGGCGATCCACCCGCCATTGTCTCTTATGTCCTCGCTCCACTCCTCATAATAATCGGTATCACTGCTGTGAAAATTGAGCACATTCTCGGTGATCAGAATGTATTTATAAATTCCTCTTGCCACCATGACGTCGATAACTGTGCGCTTAAGTTGCATGATGTCGTTTTCAACCGCGTCGTTCCACTCGCCGATCAGCTCCATAATGGCGTAGTTCAGTTCGTAGTCCACAAAAAGGGCTTTGATGTATAGGGTCTTTGACCCAAACTCGTCCCATTGCGGATGAATGTAATAGTTATAAACTGTGTTGGAATATTCGAATTCACTATGCTCTATTCCGTAAAAAGGCGAGAGTTCATCTTTTTCAGCATTGTATAAATGCATCCAGTTGTAGTAAGGCTCTATTTCGTGCATTCGCGATCAGATGAAGGTTACCCGAATTTCTGTTTCCATGCCATCATACCACCGGTAACGTTCACAACATTTGTGAAGCCAACCTGCTCCAGCATCATACATGCCTGCATGCTGCGTCCTCCCGACTTGCAGTGAATGATCAATTCTTCATTTTTCAGATCTTCAAGGTCGCCAAGTTGCAAACTCATGATCTGGCCCAGTGGGATCAACTCGGCCCCGATGTTATACTCGGCATATTCTGATGGCTCGCGCACATCTATGATATGCAGTTGCTCTCCGGCGTCCAGCCGTTCCTTCAATTCTTCAACAGTAATGTTCTTCATGCTAATATAGATATATTGAAAAAGTGGTCACAATTTAATGAACTTTTGCGGAGTGGAGGGCAAGCCATTAAATATCATGTTAATAAAATACATGCCGGGAGCCAGTGCAGATATGTCGATTGGTTGCGCCCTGGTCGCCGTTCCACGCAGCAGGGTTTGTCCCTGAATGTCTGTAAGGTAATAGCTTGTGTTTGCAGCATTATCAAAATCGAGTGTCAAACTATTTTTTGCCGGATTCGGCATCACCTCCCATTTTTCCGGTGTGCGCGAAACGTTATTGACTGAAAGGTAATCCAATGACTGACCCAACAACGGCCGCATCATAATTGCCCCGCTGATAAGAGATGGAGTCCATACACCTAACACATTGTAGTAGGCGTGGTTGCCGCCTATCCTGTTTACGTCGAGACCAAAATAAAGACTGTCGCTCGCGCTTGCAGCCGGTTGTATGGTGCCCATGTAAAAAGTACCGGCTGGTAATATCTGCGGGGTATCAAGCGTATAGTAAAAAAAATGATTGACCGAGTCGGGAAAGCCGGGGTAGAAGAAATCCTGCTGGTGTATGACAAAGTCCGAGATCGCTCCGTTAACACCGGCTATGGTGGAATAAACGACAATTGAGAATGCCTTGTAGCTGGCCAGCGGAATTTGCCTGCCAAAGTATATAGCCATTCCGCGAAGTGTATCGGGTTGATTGAGATGGTACTCGACGGCTGTTTTTCCCGGCAGGGTAGGAAACAGGTTCAGATAGTAGCTTTTTTCTGCAGTGCCATCGTCGTATGCAAGATAGTCATCAAATACCTGGTCCTTAACGACTGTATCGTTCCCGGAGGGATCTGTAGGCGATATCGAGTTAAGAAAGAATGTGTTTTCAAAGATCACTTTCGAATTAGCACCAGGCGGCGTGATTGTGGAATAGTAAGATGGGAAAACTGTTGGTAGCGTGGTATAGGGTGGAAACGAAGTTGTATTGGTTACGGGGGTACGCAATACCGCGCCATTGTTTATCGCCGTTGCCTGGTAGCCATAAGTGATAGATTGTGACGAGCTGTAGTTATTGCGAATACTGTCTGTGTACTGCGCTGAGATTTCGCCAACGGGATTTGCATAGAATTGGCGGTAAGGCATCGACGTGTAATCGTTCAGCAGGAAACTGGGGTCTGACGTGAAACCAACATCGTTGATCGCGGTATCACTCATGGTCCTGTTCTTATCCAGCCGAATGTAATCCACGTTCCAGATCGCATCTGCCCAGTCGAGCGCCGCAATATTTACAAACCTGAACTGAAACGCATCATGGAAATAGAGCGAATCCGTTACCGGGATCATTACCTGTTGAAAGGGCTGCAGCGAAGAGCCAGGCACTGTCCACACGAGTATAAAATCGCCATACTTGTTCTTAAAGTACAGGTTTAGTGAATCCTGAGGCAACGGATAGAAGCCCTTGCCCTGTGGCTGGTAAAAGAAGCTGAGGTACAAGCTGTCTGCTGCCGAATCGGCGCTGATGTCAATGGGCTGAGACGTGAGGCTGTCCGCATACCTGATGGTCGAGTTGCTGAACGAGTCATACGGTATGCCTATGCTGTTCAAATCATCGAAGGTAGCGACGCCGCGACTGATCGGGT
>CAYNGS010000308.1:0-4508 GCA_964396625.1 uncultured Flavipsychrobacter sp. | reverse complement strand
CGACGATTAGCCGGATGATCTCTTTTTCCCTTCGCGTAAGAAAATCGCGGGATGACAGATCTTTCGGTACGAAGGGGGCTATGCTACCGCTGTAATAATATTCGCCTGAATGCACGCGCTCTATGGCATCAATAAGCTCATTTTTTTCAATGTCTTTGAGCAGGTACCCTTCCGCGCCTGTTTCCAGCAGGTCGTGTATGATCTGTCGTTTATCGGACATGGAAAGGCCAATCACTTTTATGCTGGGATAATTTTCCTTGATGGTTTTTGCAAGTTCCACACCCGTCATACCGGGCATCTCAATATCCGTAATAAGAATGTCTGTGCCGTTATTGGCAATGAAGGATAAAGTGTCTGCGGCATTGTATGCCCAACCGGTAACCTGGACCGAAGGCACAGTACTTAATATGTTTACGACGCCTTCCACAAATATTTTATGGTCGTCTACGAGGAATAACTTTATCGGTTCAAGCATAAC
This sequence comes from uncultured Flavipsychrobacter sp., assembly GCA_964396625.1. Classification (GTDB taxonomy): domain Bacteria; phylum Bacteroidota; class Bacteroidia; order Chitinophagales; family Chitinophagaceae; genus Nemorincola. Next base: position 4,030 of record CAYNGS010000308.1, on the reverse strand, counting down.
TGTTTGTTTTTACCGGCAGGCTGATATTTATCTTCGTTCCATTTCCCTTTTCGGTTACAATATTTATCTCTCCTTTAAGCGCATTTACCCGCGAATACATATTGTTGAGGCCGTTGCCGGTGATCCTGGACAGAATAGCTTTATCAAAGCCGGCGCCATTATCGGCAATGAGTATTTCAATGTGATCGCGGGATGCAGAGATATTAATTACTTCCGTTGACGCATTCGCGTGTTTCAGTATGTTATTCGTCGCCTCCTGTATTATCCTGAATATATGGCCTTCTATCACCGGGGGCAGCCTTTCAGGAAGGTTGCAGGATAACTGAACATCAATATTTCCGGGTGCGCTCACGGATTCAGCCATCTCCACAAGTGCAGGCTGCAACCCTGCCTTAGCCAGCACACCCGGCATAAGGTCGTGGGCAATTCCCCGCACTTCTTTCATGGCATCACTTGCCAGATTTTTGGTACGGGCGAGTATCTTTTCGCTGGCCTCATCCGGGGCGATGCTGGATATATTGAGTTTTATAAGCGATAAAAGCGCCCCTACGCCATCATGCAGATCTTTTGAAAGCTTTTCCTTTTCGTTTTCCTGTGCCTGGAAAACGGCATACGCCCGTAATTCGCGTTCTTTCAGTATCTCGTTCTTCTGTTTCAGCCTGTACTGATTGTAATATATGGCGCTGACAATAACAAGAAAGGCAAAGGAGGCCACCAGGATATATTTCTGGTTCTTTTCTTTTGTGATCTGGAGGTTCTTGACCACGTTCTCTTTTTGCAGAAGCACATTTTCTTTCTCCTTTTTTTCGGTGTTGTACCTGGTCTGCATTTCGGCGATCTGCCGGCTGCTTTCTTCGGAATATAAAGTGTCTTTCAGGCCGGCATAATGATAGTAGGCATCAAGGGCCGCAGGGTAATTGTTTATGCTGCTGTACACCGAGGACAGGCCTTTCCAGGCATTTTTCTGTACATCTTTTGAGCCCATGTTCACGGCTATAGTGCGGGCCGAATCGAAGTTTTTTTTTGCACTAACATAATTTTTTTCACGTAAAAAAAGATTGCCTAAAAGTATCGCCGTTTCTGCTGTGCCGCGCTGGTCTTTGTTCTGCTTCTGCATTGCCAGCGCCCTTGACAGGCAGGTCAACGCCTCATGGCTCCTGCCCTGGAGGCTGTACACTTCGCCTATGTCGGATAGGTTGTGTGACAGCAGGTAGGCGTCATGTTTTTTTTTCGGTGGCGGCATTCGCCTTATCAAGGTAATGCAATGCCGAGTCGTATTTCCCCATTTCTTTATAAACTACGCCTATACCATTGTCGTTATACCCGCTTTCATCCGGTTTCCCCATTTTTTCGCCAACTTCCTTTGATCGGTAATAGTACTTAAGGCTTAGGGGATAGTTCCTGAGCATGTAGTAAGCAATGCCGAGGCAGTGGTAGTTAATGGCGATTTTCAGAGGGTCATTTATTTTGTCGAGATATTGCATTGCCTCGAGGTAATACCGGACCGCCTCTGCGTAATTTGCGCGGCCCAGGTAGTTGCCCGCAATGTTTATGCAGGTTTTTGAAGCAACGTCCACCGCATTGGTCTCTTTCGCCTTTTCGAGGCACAGGGAAAAGTAAGCAACAGCGGAATCTGAAGCGCCAAAACTGGTGTAGTACATACCGATATTGCTATATGCATTCATCAGGCCGTTGTCGAATTTCAAAGCCATTGATAATGCTTCGCTTTTTTTGAGGTACAATAATGTGCTGGCGGTATCGCCGGAAGAAAAGTAGGCCCAGGCGAGTTTTGTGTAAACTTTGGTAAGGCCGGTGTCGGAAGTGCTCATTTTTTTTGCGGCCTGCAATAAGCTATCCGTTTGTGCAGAAGAGCAGCATGTACATATCAGGGCTATGGTGAGAGTGAAAATATGTTTCATGGTACTTGCCGATGGTGGAGTAAACTATAAATTTAATTGTAAAAGCCATAATAAGGGGGATAATGCTGTTTTGACTGCATGCCTGATAACCACTGTTCTCCGAACGGTATTCAATTGTTCTGAAAGAGATTTTTGGACCGATAACATTTGATAACAGAGAAGATTGGTACAAAAAGCCATCATTTTCGTTCTAACTATTTGATAAACAACAAACCCTATGTGAATAGAAAAAACGTGTGCAATGCGCACTTCCAAACAAAAAAAGCTTTCGGCTTTGTGTTTAAAGGAAGAAATGATCTGTACCGGATATTCCGTGCAAGGGCTTTTTTCATTATTACTGTGCTGTACTTTTATGAAAATACCGATATATGAAACACCTTATTTTGCTTTTAGTATTTATTATGCTGACCAATTTTACACAAGAAAGCATGCATTATATTTCGCTTACGTCCCCCAGTCCTGGTTTTGCGCATGGGAGCGTGGCATAAATGATATAAGAAAAAATGAAAGAAAATCAAAGATTTCATATAATCAGTTTTTTTAAGATACGAAAAGGAATAAATTTGAATAAAGGCATTATCCCCGTACCTTCGCACACCTTTATTTACTTGTATATTATAAAAAATGAGTTCTATTGTAGATAAGCTGGAGGCAATTAAGGCCAGGTTTGACGACCTGGGTGTGGCGTTGACTAATCCGGAGATAGTAAGTGACAACAAGAAGTTTTCGCAGATCAGCAAGGAATACCGCAAGATCGAAAAAATTGTTGACGTATATAAAACCTACCGCACCTGCCTGGACAGTACGGAGTTTGCCCGGGAAGTGCTGGAGACCGAGAGCGACGAAGAACTGCGGATGATGGCCAAGGAAGACCTGGAAAAGCTGGAAAAGCAAAAGGTGGAACTGGAAGAGGAGCTCAGAAACTTACTGATACCCAAGGACCCGCAGGATGAAAAGAATGCCATCATAGAAATACGTGCCGGTACCGGGGGCGATGAGGCCAGCATTTTTGCCGGCGATCTGCTGAGAATGTACATGCGCTATTGCGAGCGGAAGGGCTGGAAAGTATCGCTGGTGTCGGAGACGGAGGGAACTGTTGGCGGCTACAAAGAAGTGCAGCTGGAAGTGGTGGGCGAAGATGTATATGGAACACTGAAATTTGAGAGCGGTGTGCATCGTGTGCAAAGAGTACCTGCCACCGAGGCCAGCGGACGTGTGCACACCTCGGCGGCTACTGTGGCAGTGATGCCGGAAGCCGAGGAAATAGACTTTGAGCTGAAAGAAAGTGATGTGAAGATGGAAACGGCGCGGAGCGGCGGCGCAGGCGGCCAGAATGTGAACAAAGTGGAAACAAAGGTAATATTGACCCACATTCCTACCGGCACAGTTATCATGTGCCAGACGGAACGCTCACAGCTCGGCAACCGCGAAAAAGCTATGAACATGCTGCGCTCAAGGCTGTATGAGGAGCAAGTGCGCAAGCAGGAAGACGAAATAAGCCGCAGGCGAAAGAGCCTGGTAAGCACGGGCGACCGGTCGGCAAAGATCAGGACATACAATTATCCACAGGGCCGGGTCACCGACCACCGAATAAATATGACCATTTACAGCCTGGACGATTTTATGAATGGCAACATACAGGATATGATCGATGCGCTGCAATTTGCTGAAAACGCAGAAAAGATGCAGGCCGGCGAAACAGTAATTTAATTTTTCTTCGTAACTATTGTAGTAAATTTCATAAGTTTAAGCTTTAAAAACACGTTCACCCAATGGCCACCCCTGGTTTTAGCCTGCCTGAAGTTGTAGGAACGGTTCGCAAACATAAGCGCCTCATATTGGGGGTGTCATTTGCTGCAGCCGTGGCAGGTGCAATATTTTATCTGATAGGCCCGAGGTATTATGAGGCTAAGACGGAATTCCTGCTCAGGAACCCCATGTATGCCGACAGGAGCAACCTTTACAATGCCGAAACAAAGCTCTTTGACTATTTCGCGAACGAAGACGATGTGAACCGCGCCATACTGATGGCCGAGGCCGATATTGTGCAGGGCGACGTGCATGTTGGAGACGAGGCCCGCTAGTATCAACGAAATGCTCACGGTCGTTGA
>CAYNGS010000307.1:0-4509 GCA_964396625.1 uncultured Flavipsychrobacter sp. | reverse complement strand
CTATGCGGTGATATATTTCAACACGCAGGCGCATGACCGGAGCGAACGCATAAAAGTGGTGCATTACGATGGCACACATAAAATATTGGGGCAGGCATTCTACGAGTCGCCGCGCGGTGCATTTAAATACCTAAGTTACATAGGCTCTGTGGTAGACGGTAACAAGCGCGTTTTCGTGACTACATACGGATACAATACGAAGTCTGATGACGAATCATCAAAAGTTATTGTATCGCGGCTAAACGCTGGCGATACGGGTTTTGTGCATAAAATACTCGATTTTTCAGACGATTTTGACGACACAAAATCTGTGATGCTGTACAATCGCGGCAACAATAAACTTCAATTGCTTACACTGTCATATTCCGAATCAAAGCACCACTTGATATCCAATAAAACAGACAACTATTATTTTTCTCTGATCAGTTATATAGACCCGGAGACTTTGAGTCTTGTTGGTGTAAAGCCATTTACCACCGGTCTTGTGAATACTTATGGCAAGCAGAATATTGACAAGGATTATGAATACCATGGCATGCCCCAGAATATGATCCTGAACAAGGACAATACGACTACTATAGTCTCCGAAGAGATAAAACTTGTGACGCGCACAAGTTCGCATGGCTCTACGTCAAAGAGAACTTTCCTGGGACCTATCGGTATTTCTGAGTTGTCGGATACCGGGGCCGAGCTGCATGGTTATGCTATAAGCAAGCAGCAGCAGGCCGTGGGCGAGTTCCCTTTATTATATATATCGGGCCGTATTAAAGGGCTGTTCCGGTATCCCACCGAACATGTATTTATGTCTCGCTCCAACAGCAACGAATTTTTGTCTTTTGATTATATCAATACCGATAAAGGCAGGTATGTGATATTTAACGATCTTCCCCGAAACGCCGAGAAGGACGAGGAGGAGGAAAACCGGAAGACAGTGACCTATGCGTCAGAGACAAACACTATGTGCTACCAGCTTAACGACGCTAAAATGGACAAATTCTATCTGTTCGGGCAGCCGGATGACAAGCACAGCGCGACATTCACCTACATAGAATCATCAAACTATAATAAAGAGACCAATACCTACGCCACAATGATCGTGGAGCGCGATGGCAGAAGTAAATCAGCAAGAATAGCGTGGCTTACATTTGACTAACTGAAGTGTGAGCTTGACGGGATATGTAATACGCACTCGACTCTCACAACACCTTGAAATTGCACATTTTCATATTTGCACATTTGCACATTAATAAAGTACCTTTGCGAAAATTTTTTATAAATGAACTTGCACGAGTACCAGGCCAAAGAATTGCTGAAACATTATAATGTACCCACCCAGGAAGGGATCGCAGCCCAAAGCGTAGGCGATGCGATAAACGCATACAAACAGATATCAGTTAATAACGGTACGAAATTCGCGGTTATCAAGGCGCAGATACATGCCGGTGGCCGTGGCAAGGGACGCATACTGGAAGTGCCGGAGCAAAGCGGCGTACAGGTAGTAAAGAGCGCAGAGGACGTGGAGCGCGTGGCCAAAAATATACTCGGACATACATTGGTAACTGTGCAGACCGGCCCCGCGGGCAGAAAAGTGCACAAGGTGCTCATTGCGCAGGATATGTATTATGATGGCCCGAGTGAGCGCAAGGAGTTTTATATGTCAGTTCTCCTCGACAGAACAAAGAAGCAAAATGTGATCATGTATAGCACGGAGGGTGGTATGGATATAGAAACCGTAGCCCACGACACTCCCGAGAAAATATACAAGGAATGGGTGCAGCCCGGTTTCCCGCTGCTGCCCTTCCAGGCCCGGAAAATAGCCTTCAACCTGGGATTAAGTGGCATCGCGTTTAAGAATATGGTGAGCTTCGTAACCAGACTTTATGATGCTTTCGTAGGTCTTGACTGCTCTATGCTGGAAATAAACCCGCTGTTTAAAAGCGCAGACGATAAGATACTTGCGGTAGATTGTAAAATGAACCTGGATGATAACGCGCTTATGCGCCATCCCGACCTCGCCGATCTACGTGATAAAGCTGAAGAAGACCCAACAGAAGTGGAAGCAGGCGAATATAACCTGAACTATGTGAAGCTTGATGGAAATGTAGGCTGTATGGTAAATGGCGCAGGGCTTGCCATGGCTACCATGGACATGATAAAGCTGGCCGGCGGACAACCTGCAAATTTCCTTGATGTGGGTGGCTCGGCAAATGCCCAGACGGTGGAAGCTGGTTTTCGTATCATTATGAAGGACCCACACGTGAAGGCAATACTCATCAACATTTTCGGTGGCATCGTAAGGTGTGACAGGGTAGCGGCCGGTGTTATTGAAGCCTACAATAAGCTTGGAAATATAGATATACCTATAATAGTACGTTTGCAGGGCACCAATGCTGAAGAAGCCAAGCAACTGATCCAGAATTCCGGCCTCAAGGTGGAGTCAGCTACACTGCTTAGTGAAGCAGCCGAGCTTGTACAGAAGGCAGTAATGCAAAACTAGAAGGATCTATTGTGTGCCACCATTTGGCGGGGGGGTGCCCAGGCTATCGCTGGAGGGATTCTGTAGTTTTTTGATCTCCTGCTCCTTTTGCCGGAGTGCATATTTGTTCCCCCTGAAAAAATCGTTGAGGTTATCGAACGACTTGCGCCAGCTGATACCTACGCCATTTCGCGCAATATCACGGTCCAGAGTTACGTCATAGTCGCTGGTGCGGAAGGCATTGAGGCGCAGCCCGCTGAACTGGCTTAGCTGGTACTGTATCCTGAAGTCCCCGGTGACATTAAAGTTCGATGTGGCGCTTGCGCTCGTGGGGTGCCCCCAGTCCGACGTGCTGCCCACCTCCACCATAAGGCGGTCGTTGAACAGGTTTTTGTTTACGCCCACTTTCACTTGGTTCCTGTTCAGCGCCCCCAGCGACTGGTCGCTGTAGTTGTAATTCGTGTACCGCACATCCACGTTCAACTGTTTGTTGCCGACAATTTTATTTACAATATTCGTAAGCCCTGTTGATGCGGACGTAGAAATGATCTGGCTGATGTTGTTGATGCCTCCCGACAGCGCGGCATTGCCACCCACTCCTTCCGGCGGAATGAACTGGTTTATGAGCAGCAGGGTAGCCACCTGCTCAAACTTTTGCTGCTGGTCCTGGTTGATGCGCACAAACTTGGTATAGGCGTAAGTGCCCACGGAGTGCTTGTCCGGCAGGTCCAGGTCGAAGGTGAACCTCGGGTTGGCAAGGTTCCCGTTCATATGCAGGATCACGTTCACAAATTGAGCGGTCTGGGCGTCCGTAAGCTCACTACCGGTCACTACAGAGCCGGGTGCCTTTTCTGCATCACTGAGCAAGTCATATAATCGGGCCTTGGCGGTGTAGGTGGCGTCCACGTCCAGTGTTGTCTCCATGAATGGCCCGTTGAACCGGATCGTGCTGCCCGAGTTCAGCGCAAACTGCCTTTTGATGAACAGCTTTTGGAAGGTATACGTATAGCTTCCTTCGTCTATGGTGTACACACCGTTGATGCGCATATCGTTGTCTGCCGGTATATCCAGTTGTATGGTCCCTGTACCTTTTGCGGTGATATTGTCTCCCGATGCAGGATCCAGCACAATGCTCATTTCGGCAAGATCGGTCAGGCGGGCATCAATGATGATGTGTATTTTGTCGTGGCTCTTTTTCAATGGTTTATCCTGGTTCTTGCCATATGTTTTGAAGGAAACATAATTGTATGACCCAAGGTTACCGCCCGAGTTGACTGGTATCGTGATATGCGATTTATCGGCAGCCACAGCATTGTAAGCGTGCATGCGAATATTGTTGAAAGGCCCGCGTATGGTGAAGGAGTCCATTCCGGCTACCACATCTCCGTAAAACAGATTGTTGTCATTTACAGAGATGTCCATCACTTCAAACTTATCCGATCTTATGGTGAGGTGCATCTGCATATCCTTAAACAGGTTATGCCTGAAATAGCCTGTAAGTGTCGCGATGTTCTTATGCGAGTCAAGTATCTGCACACGTCCGAAGCTGATCATCCGGTTGTCTATGTGTATATTGGCTGGGGGTAAAGTATAGTTGCAGCCCATATAGTCGAGACGAAAACCGGCGCCGGACAATGCGATGCTGCCATCGATCTCGGGTGAAGAGGACGTACCCTTGAAACTGATATTGCCATTAAGCCTTCCCGACAGTCGGCTCATGATGCCCGACAGGAAAGGGGATGCCCAAACAACGGGTGCATTTTCCAGGTGAACGTTGCCATCAATTTTTTGGTAGGTAGTGCTGTCGAATGAAATATTGCCTGAGGCCATAATGGAGCCGTCGTTGCGGTAAATGCCGGTTTGCGGGTCAAAGCTGACGAGTTTTTTCGAACCGTCATAGTTACCTATAAGACTGATGGTGCCCACGGTGTCGGTGCCCAGCTTCACGTCGGTAGCCTTAATACTTGCAGCCACATATATGTTTTGGAATATCTTTTCTATCCTGACGGTCCCGTTCACGCGCCCGTCTGGCT
>CAYNGS010000306.1:0-4531 GCA_964396625.1 uncultured Flavipsychrobacter sp. | reverse complement strand
TGGCGGTCGCGGGATCTTCGAATGAGCAACATCATTGACTCGCTGCCGGTGCCCAACTGGGTGTTTTATGCGAGTAAAATTGCCGGACTGATATTTATGCAGGTGCTGCTGCTGGCTATTATCATGGTATGTGGAATCGTTGTACAGGCCTTCAAGGGGTATACAAATTTTGAAATATTGCTGTACGTCAAATACCTGTTTGGGGTAAAGCTTATAGACTTTGTGATGCTGGCGATACTTGCTGTGTTTGTGCAGACGATCACGAGCAATAAGTACCTTGGGTTCTTTATAACCTCCATTTTTTACTTCTTCAACGTGACGTTTGCGTCACTTGTTCTAAAGCATAACCTGCTTATATTTTCTTCCGACCCCGGCATTAATTATTCAGACATGAATGCATTCGGACACCTGACATATCCTTTCTTCATTTTCAAAGCCTATTGGGGAGCCTTTTGCATAGCGCTGGCGGCACTGACGAGTATGCTATGGGCACGGGGCACGGAGACGGGGCTGAAACTGAGGTTGTCCGAAGCGAAAAGCAGCGCGAATCGGACATCGTGGATGGTGCTGACAATTGGGCTGCTGGTATTTATTTTCTGCGGAGGGTTCATATACTACAATACTAACGTACTGAACAGGTTTCAAACGGATTTTCAGCAACAGGAAATGCAGGCTCAATATGAGAGAAAGTACAAAAAATATGAGCGCTACCCACAGCCGAAAATAACCGATGTGCTGCTCAGTGTGGACCTGTTCCCATATACGCGCAGCCTGCACTCTGCCGGAAGCTATGTAATGAAAAACAAGACGAGCCATGCGATCGATTCTGTGTTCCTGCTGATACCTTATACCGTAAAAGTGAATACACTTGCTTTCTCCAGGCCATCTCAACTACTACTCGACGACCCGGATTATACATTTCGTATCTACAAACTGACACAACCTCTGCAACCGGGCGATACCGTCACTTTGGCGTTTAACCTGGACCTCGTACCCCACGGATTTTCACATGACTTTGAAGGGCTCGGCATGCCAGTGTACAACGGCACGTTTGTAAACAATTTCGTTTTTCTGCCAATTATCGGCTACGACAGCCGCGGCGAACTTTCTGACAACAGCGACAGAAAGAAACACGGACTTGGCTACCGGCCGACATCGCATGCGATAACAGACACCGCCGAGTACCAGTTTACCGACATTGCCCACGACGCGGATTTTATAACTTTTGAGGCAACGGTAAGTACCGTTCCTGACCAGATAGCGATCGCACCAGGGTATTTGCAAAAGGAATGGACGGAAAACTCGAGAAGGTATTTCCATTACAAAATGGACAGCAAAATCCTGAATTTTTATTCCTTCCTCTCGGCGCGGTACCAGGTGAAAAAAGAAATGTGGCATGACATTAGTCTGGAGATATACTACAATAAAGGCCATGAATATGACCTGAACCGGATGATGAATGGCATGAAGAAGTCTCTGGAGTATTACTCCACGAACTTCTCGCCATACCAGCACAGGCAAGTACGCATAATTGAATTTCCGAGGTATTCTTCGTTTGCGCAATCATTTCCGAATACAATACCTTTTTCGGAAGGGATCGGCTTTATTGCCGATGTGGATGACAGCGACAAGGAAGGTGTGGACTACCCATTCTATGTTACCAGCCACGAAGTAGCGCACCAGTGGTTTGCACACCAGGTGATCGGTGCAGACGTAGAGGGCTCTGTGGTACTGACGGAATCGCTGGCTCAGTATGGCGCCATAATGGTGATGGAAAAGGAGTACGGCGAGGAACGGCTAAGAAAGTTCCTGCATATGGAAATGGACAAATACCTGGTAGCGAGATCAAACGAATCGGAAAAAGAAAAGCCATTGGCTTACATCGATGCAGGACAGGCCTATATCCGGTACCAGAAGGGCGGGATCATTATGCACTCACTCAACAAATACATTGGTGAGGACAGCCTGAATCATGCCCTGAGACGATTCATAGCCCGGTACGCGTTCCAGGGTCCACCCTACCCAACTACGCTGGACCTGCTGAAGTACATTCGCCAGTCGACGGCAGACAGCATGCAATACTTTGTCACAGATGCGTTTCAGAAGATAACGATATACGACAACAAGGTATCGGACGTAAAGACAACGAAAACCGGGGATAAATACCGGATAGACATGAAGGTGCAGGCTAATAAATTTTATGCGGACAGCACCGGAAAAGAGACCGCTGCCACAGACGAAAACTATATTGAAATTGGCGTATATAAGAATAAGAGTGCGTTAACGCAACTCAACCGGTATAAGCTACGGCAGGGCGAGACAAAGCTATCGGTAACAGTAAACGAGAAACCCTACAAGGTGGTTGTAGACCCGCGCCTGCTGCTGATAGACAAAAAGCTGGATGACAATGAAATGAAAACCGATGAAAAAGATAACGACAAGACGGCAAATTTCTAAGAGTAACCCAAATTTTCAAAGGCTTTTTTGGAAATAAATGGAATTCGGTTCCTGTTTATTTATCGTAATAGATGTCAATTTTAAATGACGAATAAAATGGTTCAAGTCCAATCGGGCTCACACAACATGAAAGCCGCTATAGAAGCGGCTTTCACTATTATAAGTCGATTGGATTTCGAACCATTGTACACCTTATCTATTAGTCTACATCGTATTTATTAACATGCCGCCATCTTTCATAAGCCTATTTTATAAAACGGTGAATGGCTTTATAGGCGTTATCTTGGAACGCGGTATTTTTTAGATCAGTGTAGAAAGTGCTCTGATCGACCACATCGCCAGATAATTTACCTTGTTTACTGGCATAAAAAACGCCGCTTTTATAGCGATCTTCCGAAATGCCATCTACAAAGCGTTTCACACCTACTTCCAAATTATGCACCATGTCTCCCATCAATGGAAATACAATAGGCATCATAAAGTTCTTCAACATAAAGCGCATAGCCGGGGGCAGGCTATCCGGCGCGGCAGTACCCTTTGTATTTCCGGGACTCATAACAACAAATTTGAGTTCAGGATGTTTTCTTGCCATTGATAACGCCCACATCGTTCCTGCATATTTCACATACCCGTATGCTTGCGTTGCGTCGAACTTATTTCCAAAGTATGAACCATCAAGAACGCCAGCAAATTCATCTACAGAAGAAGTCTTCATTGCAACCGGTTTCATTCCGAGACTCTTAACTCCAGGTACAGCTTCTGCACTTACAAATAACACTGCTTTTTTTAACTTGCCATGCCTTATTAACTCATCTACCAAAACCACGTGACCCAAAATATTAGTAGCTGCCAATTGATTCATACCAGAAGGCGTAGCTTGCGCAGCCGTTTTCCCAACCATTCCACCTGCATTTAAAATTACTGCGTCGATTGGTTCCTTTATTTTTTCTACTGCATTTCTTACCGAATTGGCATCTGAAACATCCCCAATTACGATCTCGAAAATCTTTTTTCCTGTTTGCTGTTCAAGATCTCTTTTCGCTCCCTCAGCTCTCGCTTGATGCCTACAAAAGAGAATTACTTTTTTTGTTTCCTTCTTCAAGGCTAACTGTCTGGCAGCCTCTTTGCCCAGGCCGCTATTTGCTCCGGTAATTAATATACTTTCAATCATATCTCCCTCGATTTTGTTATTTAAAATATATCACCTGCTTTTCAATGGCATTTTTCCCATCCTATACTATTTCCTCAAAACTTCAAATGAAATTTTCTATTGTACAAGAAATAGCTGTTTCCTGGCATTACCACAAATAAGTTAGACCCGTACTCCGAAGGCTAACTTATGTGGAAATTATAAAGTTTGAAGTACCTGCGGAAAATCGCTACTGTTCCAGCGATCAGTTATTTTCCCGTCTTTCAAAACCTCGATGTCAAATATGTTTATTACTATTTTTTTACCCGTTGCTTGTTTTCCCATGAAGTCAGCTGTATGGGTTGCGGTTATTGTTTTTCTCACACATACTTTATTGCCTTCTCCAAAAATCTCTTGAATGTCCACTGAAATATCTGAAAACCCGTGATGCAAGGCAGTAACGAATTTCACCATTGGACCTACGTCTGTGGGGGAATTGGGCGGCGCTGAATGATTGACAAAGTTGTCTGCAAACACCTCTTTTGTGATGTCCATATTTCCTTTCTCAAAAAATTCGTTGTTGAATCTGATTACGATTTGTTTGTTTTGTTCTACGGTCATTTTGTTTTCTTTTTTGTGGTTATCAATTTTTTTTGAGGTTTGTGCATGGGCATCGTGATTTCCTAACGTTAAGGTTATTGATACGATCGCGATAATTATTTTCTTCATGTTACGTTTGAGATTTGGTGTGAGAAATTAGGATGAATTGTAGTGGTTAAATTGGACGATCATTTTGTTATACCAGTACCATTTGTGGTTTTTTTATTTTTTTGGTTGATTCTATTGCCCAAAAGTAGATGTATAGAAAACGATAATGGTATCTAAAAGTCCATTATTTTTGCTCAATCGTATGGCATTGTTCCTGCGGGCAATGCACACATGACT